>NZ_JAPWAL010000005.1:0-170492 GCF_041432905.1 Rothia sp. 27098_8_161
CCATATTCTCTTTCGTGCGGCAACACTAGCACTTTCGCGTTGGTACCGCGTTTTTCTGGGGCGGGGCAATCAAGCCAAGCAATTAAGCCCTGCCCGGAATGCATACTTCACACAACCCGTCCCTTGCTATAGTTATGGATATTCAAAGACCCTAACTATGTTTTGCAGAAAGGGCGGGAATGCCCCACCAAAAACGCGTCCTGCGGCCTATACGTAGTGACGTTGCTCCCCCAGTTACCTCTCCACCGGTCTACCGTGGCGATATTGACACACGCGGCTCAGCTCAAGACCTCGTCCCGCGCAGCTTGTGGGTCAATTTCTGGGATATTCTGTTCTTCATCTTCGCAGGCATCGCGGCTCTCGTACTGACCTTCATGATTCTGGCGAATACGGTCGGCCACTCTTTTTGGGGTTTCCCCATCGCCTTCATTTTCTGGGCGGTCACCGCATACCTGACGCTACCGCGTTTTCACGCCATCATGACCCGCATCTACGTACCCGACTACTTTATTGGCCGTACCCGCACCCCGGACGGCCTGCTTGGTGACCCGGTCAATATCGGTCTGATTGGTACCGAGGAGCAGATTCACCAGGTCATGCAGGACGCCGGCTGGACTCGCGCTGACGACGTTACCCTCGTCTCTTCCTGGAAGATTATTCTTTCCACCATCACCCGCCGCTCCTACGCGGAGGCACCCGTCTCCCCGCTGAAAATTTTTGGCAAGACACAGGCTTTCGCCTATCAGAAGGAAGTGGACGGCAACCCCGAGAAACGCCACCATGTGCGCTTCTGGAAAACCCCGGACGGCTGGTTGCTGCCGGGCGGTCACCAGGTGGATTGGTTGGCAGCGGGCACGTACGACTCCGGCGTGGGTTTCAGCTTCTTCACCCTGCAGGTCACGCACCGCATTGACGCTGAAACCGACTTTGAACGCGACTACATTGTGGAGTCCATTCAGTACGCTCACCCGGAAACTCACGTTGAGATTCTGCACGATTTTTCCTCCGGGTACCACGCCCGTAACGGTGGCGGTGACGCAATCCGCACGGACGGCGCGCTCCCGGTCATCGTGCTGAACAACGAGGGCCTGGAGCCGCAGGAGCAGGAAGAAATTCACCTCTCCAGCGCACACGACCTGGCGTACCGCATGCCGCTGAGTCTGCTGGTCGGCTCGGGTATGCTCATCGCCGTGACGCTCGCAGACATTATCAATAGCATCATTCTGGCGCTCAGCCGCCCGGCAATGCGCGCCAAGTTGCTGGAGGAAGGCTCCGGCAACGATGTTGAGTTGTTAAGCCTTTTCGATCAGATGGATAGCGACGTACTGCTGACCATTACCAGTACGGTGCTGGTTGGTTTCGTAGCGATTTATTCGGCGGTGCACCTGTTCCTACTGTGGAGCACCTTGCGAGGCTCGTCGAAGGCTCGCCGACTGGCTCTACTATTAACGGCTCTGAACTTCACGGCGATTACCGGCGGCGTGCTGTTGGGGCGCCAGTCCCTAATGCTGTCCACGATTTTCTTCCAGTTGGGCGTTGCCGTGTTCGCGATGCTAGCTTTCACCTCGGACGCGGCAGTCCAGTACACGGCAACCCGCACCTTCCATATGCGTGATACGAAGATCGTGCAGCGCGCAACGCACCCGAAGGTGCTCGAGCACAGGGCTCAGCACAAGGCACAGAAAACGCAGAAGGCGCAGAAGGCTCGCAGGGGTACCTCTGCAAGCCGCACTCACCGCGCGTAGAGTGCACGCTTCA
Source organism: Rothia sp. 27098_8_161 (assembly GCF_041432905.1). Classification (NCBI taxonomy): domain Bacteria; kingdom Bacillati; phylum Actinomycetota; class Actinomycetes; order Micrococcales; family Micrococcaceae; genus Rothia; species Rothia sp. 27098_8_161. Next base: position 1,759 of record NZ_JAPWAL010000005.1, read on the forward strand.
GGGATTGTACGCTTCAGGGCAACATAGTGAATAGAAAAGTACCGCCCGGTCAGTAACCGGGCGGTACTTTTATGCTCTGCAGCCGCAGACTCTAACGAGCCTCAGCGCAGTGCAGGATTCTTAGGCTTCGCCGATTTCGCCGTGGAAAATCGGGCCCACGTTACGGGGGCGCTTGAGCTCAAAGAAGCCGGGGTAGGAAGCCAGCGCCAGGGCGCCGTCGAAGAGCTTACCTGCCTCTTCACCGGCAGGGCTCGGGGAGATGACCGGGCCGAAGAAAGCGGTGCCGTTGATAGAGATCAGCGGAACACCAACATCGGTGCCGCCCACGGTCTCCAGCGCCAGGTTCAAGGAAGCGCGCATCTGCTCATCGTACTGATCGGTGAAGGCGACATCTGCCAGCTCTACGGGCAGGTTGACCTCCTCCAGTGCCTTGACGATTGCGTCGCGGTAGGAATCAGCCTTGTTGCTATTGTGGTGAATCTGCTCACCCAGAGCGTCGTAGAGGGGCTTGATGACCTTGTTGCCGTGCAGCTCCCGCACAGCGGTGATAAGGCGGGTCGGCGCCCAGGACTGGTCCATCATTGTCTGGTAGTCAGCGGGCAGCTCGCGACCCTGGTTGTGCATGGACAGGGAGAAGGGGCGCCAGGTCACCTCAACGTTGCGGACCTTCTGCACCTCACCAATCCAACGGGAGGTAATCCAGCACCAGGGGCAAATCGGGTCAAACCAAAAATCAACCTGTGCGGGTGCGTTCTCAGCCATGAGTGTTCCTCTCTCATATGATTGCGCCAGCCGCTTCTATGAGCCGGCGCTTATTCTTCGGTACATGCTCTTCAACATATGCTCTTCAGGACATGTCAATGAGAGCGGTACCTGCTAGTGAGCCGTCACCCCATACAACCAGGGCGACGGCTTCTTTATTCCCTAGCCTTATCGGCTGGAAGTATTCGGTTATGCTGCCTGACGGTCCGCATCTTTCAGGGAGGCGGTCTTCGCTCCCCCCTTCACGGTGCGGGTGGCCTCGGCTTCAGGGTCGGGCGCCTGTAGCACGTAGCGGGGTTCCGTGCCGTTGAGCACGGTGTCCTCACCAATGACGATAGATACCACATCGGTACGGTCCGGGATGTCAAACATAATCGGCTGCAGAATCTGCTCCATCATGGAGCGCAGGCCGCGGGCACCAGTACCGCGCTCGGCAGCGAGGCGCGCAATAGCCTCGACTGCTGCGTCATCAATGATGAGTTCTACTCCGTCCAGGGCGAAGAGGTGACGGTACTGCTTGAGCAGTGCGTTCTTCGGTTCGGTCAGCACGCGAGCCAGCTCTTCTTCATTGAGCTCGCTCAGGGTCGAGATAACCGGCAGACGGCCAATCAGCTCGGGGATGATGCCGTAGTGCGCCAGGTCCTCGGGCATGATCTGGTCCAGCGGGTTCTTCACGGAACCGCCCAGTTCAGCACCGAAACCGATACCGCCGGCACCCACGCGGGCTGCGATGCGGTCGTCAATATTGTCGAAGGCACCAGCCACGATGAAGAGAATGTTTGAGGTATCAATCTCAATGTTTGCGTGCGCGGGGTGCTTGCGTCCGCCCTCCGGCGGTACGGTCGCCACGGTGCCCTCAATAATCTTCAGCAGCGCCTGCTGCACGCCTTCACCGGACACGTCACGGGTGATGGAGAGGTTCTCGCCACCCTTGCGGGCAATCTTGTCGATCTCGTCAATATAAATAATGCCGCGCTGAGCCTTGGCAATATCACCGTCAGCAGCGTTAATGAGGCGCAGCAGAATGTTCTCCACGTCGTCACCCACGTAGCCCGCCTCGGTGAGAGTGGTTGCGTCGACCAGGGCGAAGGGCACATCCAGCTTCTTCGCCAGGGTTGCCGCCAGGTAGGTTTTACCGCAACCGGTCGGGCCGAGCATCAGAATATTCGACTTGCCCAGCTCCACCTGCTCCCCCGCGGTCGCTGAAAGAATGCGGGAAGTCAGTACTGGGTTATCAATATCGTGGATGCGCTTGTAGTGGTTGTACACCGCCACCGCCAGGGTGCGTTTCGCCGCGTCCTGACCGATGACGTAGTCGTTGAGGTAGCTGTAAATTTCGCGCGGAGTAGCCAGCTGAGCCGCGGGGGCAGCTGCGGGGGCTTTGACTTTCAGACGCTCTTCAGCGAGAATCTCTTCGCACAGCTCCACGCATTCGTCGCAGATGGAAACGTTCGGGCCGAGCACAATCTTGAAAACCTGCGCGCGAGTCTTCTTGCAGAATGAGCATCGCATGCTGGCGTTGGGCTGTTCGGGAGGCACAATGATGTCTGTAGCCACGAAAATTCCCTTTCAATCGGCGTGGTGAAATCGGTACAGAAGGGTCGGTGACCTGATATCTGCGGTGATTTCTCAGGAGGTGCACCGGCGGGTAGTGGGTGCCTTAAGTTTGAGTGAGAAAACGATATGAAATACTCGAATTTTCTCCTTCTCTAAGGCTACCGGAGTTCACCCCGGAACCAAGAATTACGCACCGCAAATGCACGGACTTACCGGGCATATGACAAAGCGCGTCTTTTATGACGGCGGCGGGGGCTGATACTCCGGCATGTGACGCGACAACCCGGCAGAGGCTAAAGCCTGGCAGATCGCAAAACCTTACAAGAAAGCGCAGGCCAACGCCACCTGTCAGCTGGTCTCGCCGCACCCCACCCGGCGGGCACAAATCAGCGGACACAAAAAGGGCGGCACCACACCGCGCACCAGCCCGAAGGCTCGCACACGGCACGATGCCGCCCCTCCCCTAAAAAATGCTCGGGGATATTCCTCAAAACTAAAGTTTAGGTGTGGGAAATAGCAGTGTTGGTCGCAGGCTTACGTAGCTTACGAGACTCCAGCACCTTATCGACCAGGCCGTACTCCAGGGCAGCAGCCGCAGTCAGAATGTTGTCACGCTCAATGGATCGGTCAACTTCCTCGTAGGTCTTGCCCGAGTGCAGTGCCAGGGTCTGTGCAGTCCACTCACGCATACGCATAACTTCGTTTGCGTGAATCTCAATGTCAGATGCCTGACCGCCCTGCTGGCCGCTCAGCGCGGGCTGGTGAATCAGCACGCGAGCGTTCGGCAGTGCCAGACGCTTGCCGGGGGTACCGGCAGCCAGCAGAACCGCCGCAGCGGATGCCGCCTGGCCCAGGCATACGGTCTGGATTTCGGGGCGGATGAACTGCATGGTGTCGTAGATGGCGGTCATTGCGGTGAAGGAGCCGCCGGGCGAGTTGATGTACAGGGTGATGTCACGCTCGGGGTCCTGTGCCTCCAGCACCAGCAGCTGAGCCATGATGTCGTCAGCGGATGCGTCATCCACCTGGGTGCCCAGGAAAATGATGCGGTCCTCGAACAGCTTTGCGTACGGGTCCTGACGCTTGTAACCGTAGGGGGTGCGCTCCTCGAAGCTGGGGAGCACATAGCGGTTGCTCGGCATAGCCGGCGCCGAGGTGGTGATATCGTTCGGCAGGTAGTTCATGTGCATCTCCCTTATGCGTTCTTCGATTCGGGCAGCTTACCGGCGGTGGTGGCAATGTGGTCGAAGAAGCCGTATTCCAGGCCTTCTTCCGCGTTGAACCAGTTGTCGCGGTCGTTATCCTTCAGGATGGTTTCCAGGCTCTTGCCGGTGCGCTCAGCGGTGATCTCTGCCAGGCGCTTCTTCATGTCCAGAATCAGCTCAGCCTGGGTGCGGATATCCGATGCGGTACCGCCAATGCCACCGAGGGGCTGGTGCATGAGGATGCGGGCGTTCGGGGTTGCGTAGCGCTTGCCGATGGTGCCTGCAGTGAGCAGGAACTGACCCATGGATGCTGCCATACCGGTCACCACGGTCACCACGTCGTTCGGGATGAGCTGCATGGTGTCGTAGATAGCCATGCCGGCGGTTACAGAACCGCCGGGAGAGTTGATGTACAGGTAGATGTCTGCCTCGGGGTCTTCAGCCGAGAGCAGCAGCATCTGGGAGCAGATGAGGTTAGCGTTGGAGTCGCGCACCTCGGAGCCGAGCCAGATAATACGCTCCTTCAGGAGGCTGTTGTAGACGTAATCTTCCTGGGCACCAACGATGGGGGTTGCCATAGACGGCGCGGGCGCCACGCCGGCTGCCTGGGAGGCGCCGATGGGCAGAGGCATGTAGCTGGACATTCTTCCTCTTCTTCTCTAATGGGTCTTCGCTGCGTCTTTGCGCGATTTACGCGCCGGAGCGCACGCGAAAAGTTTCGTTGCTACTACCTTACCGATAGTTGCTCTCCCCCGCTTCTCTGCACGTTGTTCGTTCGCCAGGGGGTGAAGCATAGGCAAAAACTTGGGGTGGAATAGATTGGGGGGTGAAAAGAGCCTCAGCGGGCACCCAACCGGTAACTCGGTGGATGCCCGCTGAGGCTACACGTTTCAACCAATCAGCTCACGCCCTCTAGCGGGGTGGCTTCTTGCAGACCATGGCGGGATTTAGGCAGCTGCCTCTTCGCCCTCACCCAGGTACTTGGACAGGTCAACAACGTTGCCCTTGGTGTCCTTGACCACTGCGGTCTTCAGCACAGTTGCCAGAGCCTTGGAGCGGCGAACCTCGCCGACCAGTGCGCCAGCCTGGCCGGAGCCATCCAGCATCTGTGCGAACTGGTTGGGGTCCATGCCGTACTGGGAGCTCATGGTGATGATGTAGTTGATCATCTCAGCCTGGTCAACGGTCACTTCTTCCTTGTCCGCAACAGCGTCGAGAACCATCTCGTTCTTGAATGCGGTCTCGGTGTTCTCGCGAACCTCGGCGCGGTGCTCCTCGGTATCGTGAGCTGCTTCAGCGTTGGGGCTGTTGAAGTGCTGCTCGAGCTGGTCTTCGATAACCTTCTCGGGGACGGGGATCTCAACGAGCTCAACGAGCTTTGCGAGGACCTTGTCGCGTGCCTGGGTGCCCTGCTCGGCAACCTTAGCTTCTGCAACCTGCTTCTTGATGTCTTCCTTCAGCTCGTCGATGGTGTCGAACTCGGAAGCCAGCTGTGCGAACTCGTCGTCAGCTGCGGGCAGCTCGCGCTCCTTAACTGCCGAGAGCTTGACCTTGATGACTGCCTGCTCGCCTGCGTGCTCGCCACCGGAGAGCTTGGTCTCGAAGGTTGCGTCCTCGCCAGCAGACAGGCCGGTCAGAGCCTCGTCGATGCCGTCAAGCATGGTACCGGAACCGATCTGGTAGGACAGGTCGTTTGCTGCGTCTACCTGCTCGCCGTCGATTTCTGCGGTGATGTCGATGGTCACGAAGTCCTTGTCAGCTGCGGGGCGCTCAACGGTCTTCAGCGTGCCGAAGCGCTCACGCAGAGCGTCCAGTGCCTGAACCTCGTCCTCAGCGGTGACCTCTACCTCGTCAACCTCAATCTCGAGGCCCTCGTAGTTGGGCAGCTCGATTTCGGGGCGGACGGTGACGGTAATGGTCAGCTTGACGTCTGCCTCACGGTTCTCGGTGGAGGGCTGGGACTGAACGTCCAGCTCGGGCTGTGCCAGGGGGGAGAGTTCGTTCTCGCCCAGTGCCTGTGCGTAGTAGTCGTTCAGAGCGTCGTTCAGGGATGCCTCGACGATGTAGTCGAAGCCCGCACGCTGCTCGATGAGCTGCTTGGGCAGCTTACCCTTGCGGAAGCCGGGAACGCTGATCTGGCCTGCGAGGTTCTTGTAGGTGCGGTCCAGGTAGGGCTTGAATTCTGCGAAGGGAACCTCGACCTCAATCTTTGCGAGGGTCGGGTTGAGCTTCTCGACGGCGGTCTTCACGTCCGTGATCTCCTCATATCGTTTCGGTGCGGCACGAATCGTGTGTGCCGCGGTTGCTTACTGGAAAGAGCGCCGCGACACGATACGATGTCGCGGCGCTCGTTTCACGTCGGGGCGACAGGATTCGAACCTGCGATCTCCTGCTCCCAAAGCAGGCGCGTTAGCCAAGCTACGCCACGCCCCGTGAAACTGACCATGCTAAACATATACATGCATAACACAATCAGTGCTCTAGTTTACCTGTTTTCCTGCTAAATGCCCAACACAGCGGCTCGTGCACAAATTATTTCCACTCAGCGCGTACTCTTCTGTCTTCCTTGGTTTTGTAGGGTGTTTTGTGTGGATGCGCGGTGAGGGGATGACGAGCTGGAGCATGCGGATTCCGAGCGCGCGAGGAAACAAATCCGCATGCGGAAGGGATTCCCGTCATCCCGCAACGAAAAAGGCCCCGGCGCTTACGCCGGAGCCTTTGAAGTGGAGGGGATGACGGGAATCGAACCCGCGTAATCAGTTTGGAAGACTGAGGCTTTACCATTAAGCTACATCCCCGGAATGGAACTTGACTATAGTAGCGAGGTTCCATCTGGGCTGTCAAATATATGAGCAAATGTATGAGTAGTTTTTAGACCTGGCAGCCGGGGCACCAGTAGAGTTTGCGGCCGGCGATTTCTTCCATACGGATGGTGGTTCCGCAGCGACGGCAAGGTTCGCCGTGGTGCATGTACACGTAGTTGGCGTGCTCGGGCCAGGCTTCGGTTTCGGGTATGCCGGGGCGGTCTTTTGGTTCGGTGGTGATGATGCGGCCCACGCGCACGCCGATGACCAGCAGATGCTTATTGTCTTCCCAGAGTCGCTTCAGCTCCTCGTCGCTAAGGCTCTTGCCGGGGCGTAGCGGGTCAATTTCCTGGCGGTAGAGCGATTCGGCGCGGAAGATATTGCCCACGCCGGAGATTGCTGCCTGATCCATCAGAATCACACCGATCGGGCGGGAGCTCTTACGTGCGGCGCGGTAGAAATGTTCGGGGTCGGCGTCCGGGTTGAGCGGGTCGGGGCCAAGCTTAGAGCGGACGGTGCGAACCTCATCCGGCGTAAGGGTGCGGCAGATAGTCGGGCCCACCAGATCCGCCCAGCCGTGTTCGGAAACAATACGGCAACGCACCGTGCTCTTCGGCTCGGGAGGACCGGCGTAGGGCTCTCCCTCCCCCGCGGCGTATTCTTTTTCGCCAATCTTGCGGGGCGCACCGATGCTCGAAGCACCCGTGAACGTTTCGTCTCCGCCGAAGCTCCAGTTACCGTAAATACCCAGATGCACATTCAGGGTCAGGTCGTTGTCGAAAGTCACGAACAGGTGCTTACCGTGCGCGTATGCACCGGTGATGGTGTGCCCGTCCAGCAGGGCGGCACCCTCAGCGTAGCGGCCCTGCGGGGAGGAAACCTGCACGTGCTCGCCGGTGAAGACGTCGCTAATCTGGCGGGCGATACGGTGGATGGAGTGGCCTTCGGGCACGGGTTCTCCTCGAAAACTTGCTGGTTAGAAATAGTGTGGATTATATGGGGTGCAGAAATAACTGAGGCGTATAGCCTGCACTATACGCCTCAGATTTTAGAGCTTAGGCAGCGTCAATCTGCTTGCCGGCAATGTCGCCGGTCTGCTCGTACTCAGCCAGCTGACCGATACGGCGTGCGTGACGCTCTTCGTTGGTCCAGGGGGTAGCCAGGAAGACCTTGATGATTTCCAGTGCTTCTTCCTTGGTGTGCTGGCGGCCGCCCACAGCAACGACCTGTGCGTTGTTGTGCTCGCGAGCCAGTGCCGCGGTGTCATGGTTCCATGCCAGAGCCGCACGGATACCCTCAACTTTGTTCGCTGCCATCTGTTCGCCGTTGCCGCTACCGCCGAGCACGATACCCAGGGAGTCCAGGCCGCTCTCGCGGTCGCGCTTCACGCCAAGGGCTGCGTTAATACAGAACGAGGGGTAGTCATCCAGCGGGTCGTAGTCGGCGGGGCCATGGTCAATCATTTCGTAGCCCGCAGCGGTGAGGGCCTCGATCAGATAGTGGCTCAGTTCGAGGCCAGCGTGGTCGGTTGCGATGTGTACGCGCATGGGTACTCTCCTGGTGATTTTGTCTTGGTGTGACGTGCGAATGTGTGTTCGTGGGAGACGCCGGTTCTCAGTTCTGAGCACCGTTGCTAGAGTGCGCCGCGCATCCATCAGGTGGGATGCGCTTCCCCGTTTAGGTTTTTTCTGTCTTAACTGTATCGAATTCGCGTTGGTTCGGGTAATGGGATGCCTTCTAGACCCCCGCCTATGCGGTAGACTGTGGGATATGGCACTTTGAGTGTCCCGATTCACCGCGCCTGAGTTTCAAAACCTCCAGCACTACGTATGCAGCGTCGCAGGAGCCGCACCTCGGGAACCAGGACACCATGACAGAGCGTGCCAGCACGGCACGCTATTCACATCTAAGGAGAGGGAGCTGTATGCCCGGCCTGAACCTAACCCGCAATGAGGCAATCGAACGCGCATCCATTATTAAGCGTGTGCACTCGTACCGTATTGAACTCGACCTGCCGAAGGACAAAGACGTCTTCTCCTCGAAGGTTGAAATCCGCTTCGACGCTCAGGAAGGTGCCTCCACCTTCATTGACGCCATCACTTCCTCGGTCAAGTCCATTAACCTCAACGGCGAAGAGCTGAACACCGAGCTGGCTGACGGCGAGCGCATCCAGCTGCCGACCCTTGCTGCTGAGAACACCCTGGTCATTGACGCAGAGATGTTCTACACCAACACCGGTGAGGGTCTGCACCGTTTCGTGGATCCCGCCGACGGCGAAGTGTACCTGTACTCCCAGTTTGAGGTGCCGGACTCCCGCCGCGTGTTCCCCGTCTTTGAGCAGCCCGACCTGAAGGCTGAGTTCGAGTTTATTGTGCGGGTTCCCTCGCACTGGGTGGTTGTGTCTAACCAGCCCGAGGTGAAGGTTGAGGAGAAGGAGTGCGGTTGCGGCCGTGCGAAGACTTGGTTCTTCAAGCCGACCCCGCGCATGTCTTCGTACATTACCGCGATTGTGGCTGGCCCCTACGAGAAGGTCACCAGCGAGCTGACTAACTCTGAGGGTCGCGTGATTCCGCTGGGCGTGTACGCTCGTAAGTCTCTCATGCCGTTTGTGGATGCTGAGGATATGTTTGAGCTGACCCGTCAGGGCTTCGAGTTCTACGAGGAGCAGTTCAAGACCCCGTACCCGTTCGAGAAGTACGATCAGCTGTTCGTGCCCGAGTTCAACGCCGGTGCGATGGAGAACGCTGGCTGCGTGACCTACCTGGAGACTTACGTCTTCCGCTCCAAGGTTGCGGAGGCTCTGCGTGAGCGCCGCGCTATCACCGTTCTGCACGAGCTGGCTCACATGTGGTTCGGCGACCTGGTCACCATGAAGTGGTGGAACGACCTGTGGCTGAACGAGTCTTTCGCTGAGTTCATGTCGACCCTGGCTGCTGCGGAGAACACCCGCTACGCGAAGGAGGCGTGGGCTACCTTCGCCGCGTCGGAGAAGACCTGGGCGTACCGTCAGGATCAGCTGTCTTCGACTCACCCGATTGTGGCTGAGATTCGTGACCTTGCCGATGTTCAGGTGAACTTCGACGGCATTACGTACGCGAAGGGCGCTTCGGTGCTGCGTCAGATGGTGGCGTGGGTTGGTCAGGAGAACTTCATGGCTGCTCTGAAGGTGTACTTCGATAAGCACAGCTGGGGCAACACCGTTCTGGATGACCTGCTGGTTGAGCTGGAGCGCACCTCCGGCCGTGACGTGCGTGCGTGGAGCGCTAAGTGGCTTGAGACCGCTGGCGTGAACACTCTCGCCGTTGAGGTTGAGAATGACGAGGCGGGCAACATTTCGAACCTGGGTATCCGTCAGTCCTACGCTGAGGGCTTTGAGACTCTGCGCCCGCACCGTGCCGTGATTGGTTTCTACAACCTGGTGGACGGCAAGCTGACCCGCACCGACCGCATCGAGCTGGACATTGACGGAGAGATGACCGTGGTTGAGGAGGCTATCGGCAAGAAGCGCCCCGACCTGCTGCTGCTGAATGATGAGGACCTGGCGTACGCAAAGATTCGCCTGGACGAGCGTTCCATCGAGACCGCGATCAAGCACCTAGGTGACATTGATTCTTCCGTGGCTCGCGGCGTAGTCTGGGGTTCGCTCTGGGATACCGTGCGTGACGCTCAGATGCCAGCACGCAAGTACGTTGACTTGGTGCTGAACAACATCGGTCAGGAGACCAACTCCACCGCTCTACGCACCCAGATTAACAACCTGTCTGCTACCCTGCACTCCTTCGTGGCTCCCGAGGCTCGTGAGGAGACTCGCCGCCGTGCTGCTGACCGTCTGTGGGAGCTGGCTAACGCCGCAGAGCCCGATTCGGATGCTCAGTTGCAGCTGGTGCAGGCGTTTATCAACCAGACCCGCACCGAGGTGCAGTACGACAACGTGCAGCGCCTCTTCGAGGGCGAGCTGGCCCTTGAGGGCCTGGACATTGATGCTGACCTGCGTTGGAACCTGGTGTGCCGTCTGGCAACCGGTGGCCGCTTCACCGCGGAGCAGGTCGCTGAAGAGCTGGAGAACGACAACACCGCTAACGGCCAGCAGTATGCTGCTCAGGCGTACGCTTCCATGCCCTCTGCTGAGGCAAAGGCAGAGTACTGGAATAAGATTATGGTTACCGGCGAGCTGTCGAACATGATTCAGCGTTACGCTATTTCTGGTTTCCAGTCCGGCAAGCCCGAGCTGATCAAGCAGTACCACGAGCCGTATTTCGAGCAGATTGAGGGTATCTGGCGTTCGCGTTCGCATGAGATTTCCATGCAGATTATTAGCGGCATGTACCCGAGCGAGCCGACTGCTGAGCTGTTGGAGCGCACTGAGTCGTACTTGGCTTCTTTACCTGATGATGCTGCGGCTCTGTACCGTCAGATTGCGGAGGCACGCGATGGCGTGGCTCGTGCCCTGAAGGTTCAGGCTGCTGACATCTAACAATTCTTGTGAGCGGAGGTGGGTTGACCGTCTGCTCTTATAGGTTTTGTTCGTCCCCTTCTGCCCCGTTCTGGGGTGGGAGGGGACGTTTTGCATCAAGGGTTTAAAATCTTGTCACTGCGGTGCATATTTTTTGTTATTTTCATTTGATTATCCTTCAAAGGCTCTCTACTTGGGGTTGCGGCTATCGTATACTGTTGTGCATGCCTTCTATCCAGTCTCCTATCGCGAAAGTTTCTCTGACCGGCGCAATCCTTGCTGTGGTTGCCACCGGTTCTGTTGGCGTGTACTACTCCGTAGGAGGCTTCAACTCACCTGGTAGCACCACCGCAACCGCTGCGGCGAGTGCTGAGCCTACCCAGTCAGCGCAGGAAAGCCCGAGTGAGTCCCCCTCCCCCGAGCCGACTCCGGAACCGACCACCCCAGCGCAGAAGATGGAACGCACCGCACAGAACGCCTTCGGCAAGGAGGGGGCGCAGGCAACCAGCGAGGCTCAGGTGCCGTTCTCTACCTCCGCTGATACCGCCGACATGCAGGTTCAGCAGTTCAAGGGTGGCGTGGTCATGTACACCCCCAAGTACGGTCCGGTTGCGGTGGAATCCGGTGTCTACGAGCATTGGTGGAAGCAGCGCGGGTACAGCGACTTTGCCTCTTGGGAAGGTCTGCCGGTGAGCTGGCGATCCGAGAACGGCGTTCTGTACACTAAGTTTGAGAAGGCTGAACTCTACTGGGATAAGGGGAATGGTCTGCCGCGTAACGCGAACATCCTGGGCGCTCAGGATGCCCTGGTGATTGGTGACTCGCAGGTGACCTCAACCTCATGGGTTGGTTTGGGTCTCAAGCAGGCAGGTTTCATTCCTTATCTGTTCCGTTGCGGCGGCGTGGGTTTTGTGATCGCCCGCGACGGTGCATGCCCCTCCTACTATCAGGGTGTGATGGGTGGCCGTTGGGCTCTACCGAGCGGTAACCCCGGCGTGATTTATCTGGATGCCTCCGGTAACGACATTTATATTCACGAGGATGAGACGAAGGCTCGTGAGCACGTGAACGCGCACCAGACTCAGGTCATTGAGCAGTTGCGACGCATGTACCCGTCTTCGAAGATTGTGCTCGGTGGCGTGGTGTCTATGGATGAGGCGTCTGCACCGGATAAGCAGCTGGCCCATAAGCGTCACGTGGCGAACGAGGTCGCACAGCAGGGTGCCCGCGAGACTGGTGTACTATTCATGGACACCGCGGGCTGGCAGACCATTTATCTGGCTGAGGGTGACATGGCTGATAGCGTGCACCTGAAGGATGAGGCACAGTACAAGCTGGCGGCACCCTTTGCAACTCGCCTGCGTGAATTGCTCGGCACCGCCTAATCAGCTGCGTGCATCAGCTTCAATCAACGCATATAGCATCAAAAATGAGGCGCCGGAAGGATTCAAGCCTTCCGGCGCCTCATTTGTTTGACCTGTTCCCGTTTATACCGCCATGGCGCGAATACGGTCAGCAACTTCAACGTTAACAGTTGTGTGGCGAATCGCCTTGAAGAATCGGCAGTAGCTGGCGAAGAAACCGGTCAGGTATTTGTCCATCTAATCTCGGTTACTGGCAAGAGTGCCATCGATATTGACTGCCATCAGATCCATAAAGGTCTCACGTTCGATCTGTACTGGAAGGATACGCCTGGTTAGGGTGCTGCGGAAGAGTTCCCGTGCGGTGTAGCTGGTAATCGGCGTGTCAAAGATGCCCCGGTGAAAGGGCGTGTTTTTTCTAGAAAACCCTATTTTTGTAAAGTAATGCCTCATCGAGCATCATATTAAGCTTGTCATCTTTATTTTAATGCGTCTAGAAAAACCGCTGGTGGTGCAGGCGAAAATCCCACGCCACCAGCGTAAAGAGTCAACAAGTGTCTCAAGGAGCGGTTTAGAGCAGCGAACCGGAACCGCGGCGCACCAGCACCATACCGGCGGGCGCCACAATGCGTAGCCACTCTTCCGAACCTACATGCGCCGCGAACAGCGGCAGATCACCCGTGAAGCCTTCCGGGATGAAACCGAACACGCGCAGGGCAAATGCTGCACCGGTCGGTACAAGCACGATATCAAATTCTGGTAGGTACTCCAGCACCATATCGGAGGACCAAATACGAGAGCGCACCGTGGAAAGCACCGCGGCGCCGGGGTTCTCGGGCAGGGCGCGTTCTACCGCCTCCAGGCCTTCTGCGGTGGCCCGGTGGAACTCTTCAACCGGGACGGTGCCGACCTCGTACCAGCCGCTGAGCGGGGCTGACTTACCTGCCCAGCTAGCGTTGACGGTCACCGGCGGCATGAACAGCACCAGCTGCGGGTTCCCTTCGTTGCGCTGTTCTTCTGCCTGCTTCTGCAGATGTGCCAGACGGTCCAGCAGCGCCTGCGCCTGAACAGTCATGTCCAGGGTGGAGTCAGCCAGCAGATGCAGGGCACGCAGACCCATGATGACCGGGGTATCCGAGGATGCGTCCTCCGGCTCCAGGGAGCAGGCGAATACCGCCACCACGCGGCCGCGCGCGGTCAGTCGGATAACGGCGTCCGGGTTCACCGCCAGGGCGCGAGAAATGTAGGTGGCAAGGTCCTTAACCACTGCGGCCCCCTGGGCTCCGCCGGGCAGAATCAGGTAGGGTTCCTCCACGCCTTCGTGGGGGTTGTATTTGAGTTCAATAGGTGCTGCAGCGTTCGGCACGCTGTTCTGGTTGGGAGCGTTCTCCTGCACGGGGGTATTGTCAGGGGTGGTTTCAGACGTCGTAGTCATCTCTGCTCCTTCTCGGCGTTGGCCTGCTCGGTGGCAAGTTGGTGGGTGATATTGTGCGATGGTGTGTTAGGTAGGCGTTCCGGATCGACAATCCGGGTCAATGTTCACAGTCAATACTCCAAATCAACCCGTCGTGGTTATCTCAGAGTATGCTCTCCCACTCTACGCCAGAAACCGGTTCCTTGAAAACGTGCGAGAATAAAATCATGACCAAGCCCACTGTGACCCAAAACCTTATGCGAATGCTGGACCTCTCCCCCGTGGAGGTGGCGCCCGCCTCCTTCGGTAGTGATGAAGTGTCTACCGGCGTGACACTCACCCGCGAGCAGCCGCGTACTTTCGGTGGTCAGGTTCTTGCCCAGTCGATTATTGCCGCCGACCGCACGGTGGAGGGCAAGGGCATCCACTCGATTCACGCTTATTTTCTGCGCCCCGGCGATATTGAGCGTGAACTGTTCTTCGCCACTCAGCGCCTAAACGATAGCCGTTCCTTCTCGACCCGTCGTGTGCAGGTGTTCCAGGATGAGGTGCCCATGTTCTCGGCGATTATGTCTTTTCAGTCCGATAGCCGCGGCCCGGAGCACACCGCGGTAACTATGCCGGAGGTTCCGGACCCCGAATCGCTGCCGATGGTCAGCGACTACCTGGGCCAGCTCCCCCACCCCATTGCACAGGCGGTCGCGTGGGAACGCCCCATTGATATGCGACACGTGGACGCACCCCTGTACACTCAGGCGGATGCTTCCTCGACACAGCCGCGTGCCTGTGTGTGGTTCAAGACCTTTGACCGCCTGGTGCATGCTGATGGTTCTGAGGCCTCGGAGGCGGAGCACCGCGCCGCTATCGCCTACGCTTCGGATTATCTGCCGCTGGAGCCGGCTCTGCGCCGTCACGGCAAGTTCTGGCTGGAGCCGGGCCTCAAGAGCGCCTCGCTAGATCACGCAATGTGGTTCCACCGTTCGGCACGTGCCGATAAGTGGCTACTGTACGTGCTGGATTCCCCGAGCGCGCAGGGCGGTAGAATGCTCGCGCAGGGGTCGATTTTTAATCGTTCCGGCGAGCTGGTGGCAACCGTGGCGCAGGAAATGATGTTCCGCCTGCCCGAATACCGCTAAAGTCGAGCACCGCTAAAGCCGAATACCTTTAGAGTTTCGGCACCGTAACAGCGTAAAACGTCAGAGCATACAGAAAGACCGTGTGAGGTGGTTGTCTCACACGGTCTTTCTTATGTTCTAGTGTACGGTCTAGAAGCCGTTTGGAAACTCTTATTTGGTTTCGACGTCAATCACACCGTCCGGAGAAATATGCACGGTGCGCTTGGTGCGGCGGGAAACAAAGAAGTCACCCACAAACACCAGACCAGCCAGCAGGAGCACCAGGGCAATCAGCCACACTGCCACCGCGCCGAAGAACATCGGGAACAGCAGCACGAGCAAACCCAGGATCAGGGTACCGATAGCAGAGAACTGCAGGTGGCGTCCGGCGGCGAAGCTCAGGTACTTCAGGCCCTGAGCAGCCATCAAACGAATCAGCGCCCACGCAATCAGCCATACGCCCACAATGGTCGGGATGTAGGTCGCCTGTGCGCCCGCCGAGGCTGTCAGCAGAATCAGGCCAACCACCATGGTCAGGATGCCGTTGATTAGGTCCCAGCCGGTACGTACCTGCTTCAGCGCACCGAAGTAGCGGACCACTTCAAACACACCACCGAGTAGCACCGCAATGGAGAACACAAAACCCAGAACAGCCAGCGGGGTGGCGGGGTTGGCGAACATGTAGATTGCCGTTGCAAACAGCAACAGACCGGTAATGAGGGACATCCAGTTATATTTTGAAAGCATGAGCTCCAGTCCTTCGTATCAAATGTGTTAGTTATACACACCCATTAAACCATGAATGTGAACTCCGCCATGACGCACCGGTCACCACTGGGCGAACTATTTCTACCGGCGAACACACACTCCTTCCCTCACCAGCGCATACGGCATCTAGCGTGCACAGCAAAGCCCCGCCTCCTGCGTCATAACAGCATCAGGAGGCGGGGCTCGCTACCGAACCGAACCCTATCGGGTCAGCTTGCGGTGCACCACGCGGTGCGGCTTAGCAGCCTCAGGGCCGAGGCGCTCAATCTTGTTCTTCTCGTAGGACTCGAAGTTACCTTCGAACCAGTACCACTGATCCGGGGTCTCATCGGTGCCTTCCCACGCCAGGATGTGGGTTGCCACGCGGTCCAGGAACCAACGGTCGTGGGAGACGACCACTGCACAGCCGGGGAATTCCAGCAGCGCATTTTCCAGGGATGCGAGGGTCTCAACATCCAGGTCGTTAGTGGGCTCATCGAGCAGCAGCAGGTTACCGCCCTGCTTGAGGGTCAGCGCCAGGTTCAGACGGTTACGCTCACCACCGGAGAGCACACCCGCCTTCTTCTGCTGGTCCGGGCCCTTGAAGCCGAACGCGGAAACGTACGCACGCGAAGGCATTTCTACATTGCCGACCTGGATGTAGTCCAGACCGTCAGAGACGACCTCCCAGAGACTCTTCTCCGGGTCGATGTTCGCACGGTTCTGGTCAACATAGGAGATCTTCACGGTCTCGCCGACCTTCAGGTTGCCGCCGTCGAGAGGCTCCAGACCAACGATGGTCTTGAACAGGGTGGACTTACCCACACCATTGGGACCAATCACACCCACGATGCCGTTACGGGGTAGGGAGAAGGACAGACCGTTAATCAGGGAGCGGCCGTCGAAGCCCTTCTGCAGGTTCTCAGCCTCAATAACCACGTTACCCAGGCGGGGTCCCGGAGGAATCTGAATCTCTTCGAAGTCAAGCTTGCGGGTCTTCTCAGCCTCCGCAGCCATCTCCTCGTAGCGTGCCAGACGAGCCTTTGACTTAGCCTGGCGGCCCTTAGCGTTGGAACGGACCCAGTCCAGTTCCTCGCTCAGGCGCTTAGCGAGCTTAGCGTCCTTCTTGCCCTGAACTTCGAGGCGGGAGCGCTTCTTCTCCAGGTAGGTGGAGTAGTTACCCTCGTAGGGGTACAGGTTACCGCGGTCAACCTCAGCAATCCACTCGGCCACGTGGTCGAGGAAGTAACGGTCGTGGGTAATCGCGATGACCGCACCCTCGTAGGACTGCAGGTGCTGCTCCAGCCAGAGCACGGACTCTGCGTCCAGGTGGTTAGTGGGCTCGTCGAGCAGCAGCAGGTCAGGCTTCTGCAGTAGCAGCTTGCACAGCGCCACGCGGCGGCGCTCACCACCGGAGAGGTGGGTGACGGGCATGTCAGCGGGTGGGCAGCGCAGCGCTTCCATTGCCTGCTCCAGCTGGGAGTCGAGGTCCCAAGCGTTAGCAGCGTCGATAGCTTCCTGCAGCTGACCCATTTCTTCCATGAGGGCGTCGAAGTCAGCGTCGGGCTCAGCCATGAGGGCGGAGATTTCGTTGAAGCGGTCCAGCTTGGACTTGATTTCGCCCACGCCTTCTTCAACGTTGCCCAAAACGGTCTTCTCTTCGTTCAGCGGCGGCTCCTGCATGAGGATGCCCACGCTGTAGCCTGCGGTCAGGCGCGCCTCACCGTTGGAGGGCTGGTCGAGGCCAGCCATGATTTTCAGGATGGTCGACTTACCCGCGCCGTTCGGACCAACCATACCAATCTTGGCGCCGGGGAAGAACGACATCGTCACGTCGTTAAGGATGACCTTGTCACCCACAGTCTTGCGGGCCTTGATCATCTGATAAATAAATTCAGCCATAGTTACCTATTTTAGCGTGAATTCGATTGAGGGTACGAGAGTTTTGGATTACATGCTATGCGGAGTACCACGCAGGCACTATACTCGAAGCTATCACAAGAAGACTTAAAGCAGGAAGCACTGAGCCTAGTGTGTGAAAAGCGGTCCTTAACGGCGGAGCGGGTGAGCACCGGTCCGGACCACCGGCTTACTCACCCGCTTTGCAAAGCACATTCCTATCCGCATTGGGTGGGTCATCAACCACGATGAACGCTCGAACCACCAAGCTCCCATCCCATATATTGCGGGGTTTTGTACCATGCACCACTTGTGTGAATACGTGATAGTTGAGTTGGCTCCCTTGCCAGAGCTTCCTATGGAGAGGAAGCGCTCACATGGGTGCGCTGAATATTTCCCTTGAGTGACTCAACCACATCATACGACATAGCTGAGAGGGGATCGCTGTCTTCGCCCGAACTACCGGCACGGACGAATGTGTGCTCTCGGGAACCATAATAACCTTTTTGCATCAAGGTGTCACTTTCAGGTTGAGGTATTCCACCGGTTCCCGTTGAGCACATTTCAGGTGCTTTATAGTGCCGACCCCATATATCCAGCCAGGACAAAACACCCGCGGACTATAACCCCTGAAAAATCAAGGAGGGGCCACCCTAAACCTTCCCTATATCACTCCACCTGGGCTAATACCCACCTAAAGCAATATGCAGAAAAGTTAGTGCAGCCCCTCACTGTTTGAGATAAAAATGAGATAGAACCCTGCTCAGGGCGATAACCGGTGGAGTTTATCCGTAGTTCTCCCGAGTGACCGGTTACTCGCCGAACTCCACCTTCTCGAAGCTCATGGTGCCATCAGTGTGAGAGACAACAGTATTGGGGGCACGCTCACGACGAGCCGCCGCGTACGCATCATGGCTTGCCTCATCAACCCAGCGGGTCACCACAAAGTAGTCGCCACCCTCATCCAGGGGGCGCCAGAGCTCAAACCCCTCAAAGCCGGGGAAAGAGTCAGCAATGTGGCGGGCAGCAGCAAAGCGCTTCTCCAGCTCAGCGCGGTTGTCGCCAACGACAGTCAAACGGTGAACCTTAACAACGGACATATGTCCTCCTTCTGTTGAGTACGTACTTTCAACAATGAAAGCGGGTTACAACCTCGCGCCAGCTATAGGTAGACTATGCTCTTAGCGAGGTTAACCTCAGCATAACGGTTCATGGACACAAAAAATAGGGGTTAGCACCAACTAACAGTTATATGACGCTAACCCCCGTTCAGAGAATCACAAGGCACTCACGAGCACCCGTTCAGCTTAGGATTCCGGCTGGGTCTGCACGGTATCAGGCTGTGCTGTCTGAGCCACGATATCAGTCTGAGCCACACCATCAGCCTGAGGTGCGGGGTTCTTCTTCGCCTTCTTCTGAGCAGCCTTCGCCGGGTTCGCAAAATGCACCCCACGCTCAGCCAAGAAGCGGCGGTCCTTCTTATCCCACTGCTCCACCGGGTACGCCTCCAACAGGTCGGGGCGGCGCTCCAGGGTGCGCTCAATCTGACGGTCACGACGCCAACGCGCAATCGCACCGTGATTACCCGATAGCAGCACCTCCGGCACCTCACGGTTACGCCACACGGCGGGCTTCGTATACACCGGATACTCCAGCAGACCACCCGTATGCGACTCCTCCTCCAGGGAGGCGGGGTTACCCATCGCACCCGGAATCAGGCGGGTGATAGCCTCAATCATTGCCATGACTGCAACCTCACCACCGTAGAGCACATAGTCGCCCAGGGAAACGGGCATCACGCGGAAGCTCTCCTGCGCCCAGTCCAGCACGCGCTCGTCAATGCCCTCGTAGCGCGCCGGGGCGAAGACGATATGCTTCTCCTCCGCCAGCTTGTACGCCATTGCCTGATCAAAAACGGCACCCGCCGGGGACGGGACAATCAGTAGCGGGCGGGTATCAGCAGGAGTATCGGCGGCAGGCCCAGCGCCCTCAGACTTGGCGCCCTCAGACGCATCTTCGGTAACGTTCAGCGGGGAGGCGGCAAGCACCTCATCCAGCGCCAAACCCCACGGCTCCGCCTTCATCACCATGCCCGCGCCACCGCCATACGGGGTGTCATCCACCGTGCGGTGACGGTCAAAGGTGTGCTCACGCAAATCGTGCAGGTGCAGGTCCACCAGGCCCTTCTCGCGCGCCTTACCCAGCAGGGACAGCTTCAGCGGCTCCAGGTACTCGGGGAAAATCGTGACCACATCGTAGCGCACGGACTACTCCCCCGCCTGCTCGGTCGAATGCTCAGTCACCTGGGCAGAATCCTCAACCAGATCAATCAAACCCGCCGGAGGAGTCAGCAGTACAAAGCCGGGCTCATTCTCGGTCGAGGGAACCACCTCGGGCACAATCTCCTCAACAAAAGGGATCATGATCTCTTCACCCGCACCGGAGGCAAGACGGGGCGAACGAGCCAGCTTAATCAGCAGCAAATCCTGCACCGGCATGGTCTGCAGGCCGGTCACCTTACCCAACGGCTTACCCACAGCCGGGTTATCCACGGGGCTCTCACCCTCGGGAACGTCTGCCAGTAGGTACACTGGCAGGTCCACGAGCTCCTGCTCGTAGAAGCCCTCTTCATCGCCCTCGTCCTCGGGAACCTCGTAGACCAGGCGGCTGCCGCGTAGCTCCTCAGCCTGGTTGCGGGTAGTCACCTCATCAAAACGGACCACCAGAATCTTCTTGTTCCAGCGGGCACCGGCAACCGTCAGCGCACCGGTGGGCGCCACCGAAGCGACAGCAGAGCCGGGCTTGAAATTCTCGATACCGAGCACCTCACCGCGGGCAAAACGTTCCTGCGGGGCATCAGTAAAGAGCTGAACCGTCACCTCACCACGAATACCGTGAGGCTTACCGATACGAGCCACCACAACCTGCATAATTTTCCTCCGCTGGGTACAAGCCAAAAACCTACGCCGTGCTCGTACACGGCTCCCCCTATTCTACCGGGCACTTAGGGCGGGCGCATTCTTCTGCCTCTCCCTCGCCTCCACGGTGACCGGGGCGAGCGCTCGTACAGATAACTCACAGCAATAACTCGCGCAGAGAAAACGGGTACGCAAAAGCCCCCGCCTTCCGGAATAATTCCGGGAGCGGGGGCTTCAAGCGTTTACGAGCTAGCGTCGCTTTTTGTCGGTGTCGATAATGTCGATACGCATCGGCTCGCCATCAGATATCGCGTCCATCACCAGACGGATGCTCTTGGCGGTACGACCGGACCTGCCGATAACTCGGCCCAGGTCATCCGGATGCACGCGAACCTCAAGGGTTTCACGGTGACGCTGGGTGCGCAGGCGCACCTTTACGTCTTCCGGACGATCGACAATCCCTCGAACCAGGTGTTCGAGTGCATCAGCCAACATAATTACTCAGCTGCTTCCTCAGCCTCAGCCTCGGGTGCTGCTTCTTCAGCAGCCTCTTCAGCCTTCTCAGCCTTGGGGGTGATAGCCTCGGGCAGGATCACGGAACCCTTTTCGGGAACAACGAACTCAGCCTTAGCTTCAACGGGCAGAACCTTGGACTCTGCCTTCTCGCCCTTGAATGCGGCCCAGTCGCCCGAGAGCTTCAGCAGAGCCAGAACCTGCTCGGTCGGCTGTGCGCCGACGGAGAGCCAGTACTGAGCACGCTCAGAGTTGATCTCGATACGCGAGGGGTGCTCGGTCGGGTGGTAAATACCGATCTCTTCGATGGTCTTACCGTCGCGCTTGACGCGCGAATCAGCGATCACGACGCGGTAACGAGGATCGCGGATCTTACCCATACGCTTGAGACGAATCTTAACAGCCACTTTAGTGGTTACTCCTGTTTCATAATTTGGTGCGAGGCACACGGTTCAGCACCCGTGGGGCGGGCCATTCACGGCGCCTCTATGGACACAACGGCGCGCGAAGAGAGGGGTCGCGCGTCGCCGGGTACTCAGCTAGGGTATCAGAGCCCAAGATTTTAAGCTAGCGACACAGAAAAATAATTGCCGCAGGCACCGAACATCACTTTTAAACAGCGTTCTGTAACAGTGTTCTGCGCCCGTGATGCGCCCGGCCGCTAGTCGAGGTTGCTCATCTCCAGAGTCTCCCCCGTCTCCAGGGCGCGGTAGCACTCACGCAGACGCTCCACCATCGACGGACGCACGTAGCCATCTAGGTTCTCCGGAGCAACCCACTCGTAGGTCACCAGCTCAGCATCCTGCAGGGTAATCTTCGTATCCGCTGCTATCACGCCGCCGTCATACATGTAGTAGGTCGAATCGCCCCACACGCCCAACGCCAGGCCGTGGAAAATCAGCAACACACGACCCAGCTTCACATCCAGGCCCAGCTCCTCCGTAATCTCACGCTCACAACCGGGCTTGGGCGCCTCGCCTGCCTCCACGGTACCGCCGGGAAGAATCCAGCCGTCCTTATAGTTCGGCTTCACCAGCAGCATCTCGCCACGCTCATTACGAATCAGCGCACCCGCCGCCAAACGGCGCGTGGGCAAGGTGGCGATAAAAGCCTTCAGCTCTTCATTGCTCAGATAGGAATCCTTCATGGCTTCTTTCCTTTAGCGGTCGGTTTTCTTCGCAGCACGCTGCCTGATGCTACGCACTATACCCAGGGCACGCTCGCGCAGTCCAGAGGGTGCCTGCTCCGTGGACGGGGTAGCATCCTCCACCGTGCGGTAGTGACCCTCACGCAAATCATCAATCAGAGTGCGCTTCTTGGTCGAGCGCTCATCGCTCCCGCTACCACCCGGATGCACCAGCTCAGCGTCCGCCACCGTGTGGGCATGCTTCTTCGTCTGAGTACGTTCAAAAGAACGCAGCACAGTGGGAATCAGCGCAGATTCCACGGTGGCATTCAGAGCAAAGAGCGCTGCGGCCACCGAGCACTTACGGCTCGCCTTACCCTGAGCGCGACGGCGGCGTGCCACATTCGCCAGGATCAAGGCGATAGCGCTCTGAGCCGTCACATCAATGCTGAGGGCAATGCCCACGCGGCGGGTCTTGGCACGAATCTGCTCCGGAGTCAGACGCTTGCAGCGCGAACGTGGTACAAGGCTCTGCACGAAGGAACCCTTCGGTGCGGAGCTCTGAGATGCACTCATCTGCGGGGCATTCGGCTCATTTCCTTCACTCACCACAGCATTCTTCTGAGGCACGAGCCCAGCAGAACCCTCGAAATCCTGCTGACTCACCATCACCTCCTGCGATACGATGCCATACCCCTCATCCACCGCGGAGTCAGCCTCATGCAGGGCGCTGTCAAGAGTCAGGTAGCCTTCTTCAGTCTCCACAAAAGAGTCCGACTCAGAACCTTCCGGGGAACCCAGGTGGGTGTACTCGTAAGGAATATGAGCGTTATTGATAGCGTCCGTCCACTCGGCAAGAGTCACGCGGCGGCCAGTCGACACGAGGCGGTAGCTACGATCCAGCGGCGAGGTGTAGCCGCCCGGGTAAGGTGCGACCTCCTCATCCTCCTCAGAGAACGTACCTTTAGACACATCGGCAGTTTCAGCCGCATCTGCAGGCTGCGTGAAGCCCTCATCCTCATTGCCGAAGACGCGCGCCGTACTAATCGACGCCACATCAAAACCGGTGGTCGGCACCAGCGCCAGCTCCGTGGGAACATCCAGCAGCTGCAGCACCGACTCCAACGCTAAGGTATTGCTCGTATCGCGCAGGTACGCATTCAGGCGGCGACTGGTAATGGAGTCAACCTCCACACCAAACATCGCCATGACATTAGCGATACCCTGCTCGATTTCCTCCTCCTCGAAACCGAAAATCTTCGAACCCGACAGCTCCGGGGCGCTACCGGGAAGCTCCGAAAGCAGGTCCTCCAACACACCTCCAAAACGTGCAATTTCCTCACGACTGAGAGCACGGTTCAGGCGCTTAGGGACACGCTGCCAGGTGAACTCCTCCACGATATTCTCGTAGGGCTCACCGAACGTCTCCAGGTACCACTCCTCATCCGAGTAGGGTTCACGGGCAGGCTCCTCATAGACCACCAGGTGCTGCTGGTTCGCGTTGCCCTCAGCAATCAGGGCGTTACAGTTCAGCAGGCCCAGCAGGCCCATCAGATCCACCGGATCGGCAGAAATGAGGGTCCACTCCCCCGCCGGCGCGGCAACAACCTGCCGGGTACCAGCAGGAAGGTACGCCAAAAGAAGCCCCGTAATCATGTCAATGGGCAGGTCAATGAGCATGGCGGCGTCGCCGTCCACCAGGAACTCCAACTCACCCTGTCCATTGGGCAGTTCCTCCCACACGGTCGCCTCACCCTCAAGGGCGGCACCGGTAACCGGCAGCTGATCCACCAGCTGCGCCACGTAATCCTCAACCGGAGTACCCACGTGCAGGTGGCCGTCAGCGACCTCCAGCACATTCATGTAACCTTCATCATCCACGGCGCACAGCACGTAGAGTTGTACCTGATGCTCGCCCACCTCGTAGGCAATCAGTTCCGGGGAGGCGGCGGTCGCTTCAATGAGGGCGACAATCAGCTCCTCATCGGTGGTGGAGCGAGCCATGATGCGGCGGCGCTGAATGTTCTCCTCCAGCTCCATGGTCTGCTCGATGCGCTCATTGCGCTGCTTCTTAGCGGTTCGCTCCTCATTCTGGGCGCGCAGGTACTCGGGGTTATCCGATTCGCCGGTTCCGGCGGGTGCGGGGGCGTCGTCCCACATGCCGGTGAGCTTATCGACGGTCCACTCTTCGCTCTCCAGGGCGGCGGCTAGGCGGTCAACCTTCGTGCGGTCGTTCCAGGTGCGCTGCTTATCGTGGTCTTCCGCCTTCACCTCATCGTGTATGCTGCGGGCTTCACGAATGAGGTTCATGATGGTTGCGGCAACGTCGTCAACGGCGGGGTCTTCGCTCTCGCTGGAGTAGATGAGGTCGCCCGTCAGTTCGGCGGAGTGCTCCCCGTACTCGAGGGCGATACGCGCCCAGACGGGGGTGTACCCGGGAAGGATGCTCGAACCATCGTCGAAGCCATCCGCAAAGTCCTTTGAAAAGTCACCTGAAAGGTCGTCTTCACTACCCTCTGCGGGAGCATCGGAGAAGCCCAGCGAGCCCTCCTCAGCTACAGGCTCAGCTGCAGACTCAACTGCAGATTCGCCGGCGGGGTCCTCTACAGCGTCATCAGCGAAGGCGCGCTGAGACCACGGCATGACCTGCTCATCCAGCTGATCATCCGCGTTCTCTCGATTCCAATTCTGCTCGTTCTGAGCCATTGATACCTTCCCTTCACACACCCGTTCATATACCCAACCCGGGCACCATACCGGTACGGGTGCGCCCCGTCACCACGTGCGCACCCGTACCACCCCTTACCGGGGCTCATATTTGCTCTTACTGCAGGAACTTCTCGAAGCCCTTCGGCAAGTTCATGCTGGACAGATCCATCTCCTGGCTCTGAGCCTGCTGACCGAATGCAGCACCGGCGCGGGCCTGCTGTGCCTTAGCTACTGCCGCCTCCTGAGCCGCACGCTTCTGCGGGTTGCCGGAGCGAGCCTTCTTCTTCTTGTTGTTCTTCGCGTTCTTACGAGCGCCACCGGCTGCAGCCGCCATACCGGGCATCTGCATACCACCGGGCATGCCGGGCATCTTGCCCGAAGCAAGCTTCTTCATCATCTTCTGAGCCTGAGCGAAACGCTCCATCAGCTGGTTCACCTCAGACACGGTTACACCCGCACCCTTAGCAATACGGGCACGGCGAGACCCGTTAATGATGCGCGGAGCCACACGCTCGTGCGGGGTCATGGAGCGAACAATCGCCTCCACGCGGTCAATTTCGCGCTCGTCAAAAGCCTCAAGCTGCTGACGCATCTGAGCCGCACCGGGCATCATCATAAGCAGCTTCTTCATGGAACCGAGCTTACGAATCTGCTGCATCTGAGCCAGGAAGTCCTCAAACGTGAAGTCCTCCTGATCGATGAACTTCTTCGCCATGCGGTCGGCTTCAGCCTTATCCCACTGAGCTTCAGCCTGCTCAATCAGAGTCAGGATGTCACCCATATCCAGGATGCGGCTTGCCATACGGTCCGGGTGGAACTGCTCGAAGTCAGTGACGTTCTCACCGGTGGACGCGAACATAATCGGCTTGCCGGTGACCGAAGCCACCGACAGTGCCGCACCACCGCGGGCATCACCATCAAGCTTAGAGAGGACCACGCCGGTGAAGTCCACCCCCTCGTTGAAGGCGTTAGCAGTGTTCACGGCGTCCTGACCAATCATCGCATCGATGACGAACAGAACTTCGTGCGGCTCAATAGCGTCACGGATATTACGTGCCTGCTGCATGAGCTCAGCGTCAACACCCAGACGACCCGCGGTATCGACGATGACCACATCGTGCAGCTTAGCGCGAGCCTCAGCTACGCCGTCACGCGCCACCTGCACGGGGTCGCCGGTGGGTACGTCAAACTCGCTGGTCACACCGGGGTGCGGCGCGTACACGGGCACGCCCGCTCGCTCACCGACGACCTTCAGCTGAGTCACCGCGTTGGGGCGCTGCAGGTCGGATGCAATCAGCATCGGGGTGTGGCCCTGGCCCTTCAGCCAGTGAGCCAGTTTGCCAGCCAAGGTGGTCTTACCAGCACCCTGCAGACCCGCCAGCATAATGATGGTCGGGCCGCTCTTCGCCATGTTGATGCGGCGGGTAGAGCCGCCGAGAATATTCACCAGCTCCTCGTTCACAATCTTGACGATCTGCTGGGAGGGGTTCAGCGCCTCGGAAACTTCCGCACCGAGAGCGCGTTCCTTCACGTGGGCGGTGAATTCGCGGACCACGGGGACAGCGACGTCAGCGTCGAGCAGGGCGCGGCGGATTTCGCGGACGGTTGCATCAATGTCTGCCTCGGAGAGGCGGCCCTTGCCGCGCAGGTTCTTAAAAGTTGCCGTCAAGCGGTCTGAGAGAGAATTGAACACGAGCCGTGATCACTTTCTTAACGTTGAGATGGCCCCCAGCCGCGAAGGCGAACGGGGATGGTTAGTCAGTCTTTAAGGATACAGGATGAGCGCTTTCTCCCCCGCCTCCACCTGTGGATAAGCTCCACCGGTTCACCCTCAGCTCAGGATTTAGACCGAGGGGCGCCTCTAGCTAAGGCGTATCAGGAGCACGGCAAATACCTTCAACAGACGCTCCGCACCCCGCAGTACCCTCAACATGTCAGATGAATTAGATTTTCTAGACAGCCTGGGTTAGAATTCTAAAGGTGTTACGCACTAGTGCGTGATACGCCCGAGTGGCGGAATTGGCAGACGCGCCTGACTCAAAATCAGGTTCTTCGGAGTGTGGGTTCGAGTCCCACCTCGGGCACTCACACTGAAGCGGCGGGAAAGTTTGAAACTTTCCCGCCGCTTTTTCTATACCTGTGCATGCCCATACCTTCGCATAGCCAGCCGAAGGTAAACACCCGTAAGCATAAGAAACCTCCGCCCAGCCATGATAGTTCACGACCGGGCGGAGATTTCTATACATCGGGCAGTATGTTCCAGGAACTAATCCGAGCTACCCCTCAAAAATTCACTCAGAAAGAGTTAGCGGCTTAGCGCTTGACCTCGTTCTCCTCGTAAGGACGCAGGTCCTCACGCTCACCCTCAGCACCGGAGACGCGGTGTACCTGCACCATATTGGTGGTACCTGCGTGGCCTGCAGGAGCACCAGCAGCAACGACGACCAGGTCGCCAGCTTCTGCCAGACCATTCTCAAGCAGGTACTCATCCACGTAGTGGAACATATCTTCCTGGTTGGTAATCATCTCAACCTGCTCAGCGTCAACACCCCACAGCATGGACAGGAAGGAGCGAACCTTCGAGCTGGTGGTGAACGCAACAATCGGAGTCTCGGGGCGCAGACGTGCCAGACGACGTGCCGAGTCACCGGACTGGGTGAAGGTTACGATGAGCTTTGCATCCAGCTGGTCTGCGATGTTCACTGCTGCACGGGTGATTGCACCACCGCGGGTTCGGGGCTTGCGGTCCAACTCAGGTACGCGGTACAGGCCGTCCTTTTCGGTGTCCTTGACGATTGCAGCCATTGCCTGCAGGGTCAGAATCGGGTACTTACCGACCGAGGTCTCACCGGAGAGCATAACGGCGTCTGCACCGTCGAGGATTGCGTTAGCGCAGTCAGAAACCTCTGCACGGGTGGGAACGGGGTTGTCGGTCATGGACTCGAGCACCTGGGTTGCCACGATGACGGGCTTTGCCCAGCGGCGTGCCATGTCAATAGCCTTCTTCTGGACGAGGGGAACCTCAGAGAAGGGTAGCTCAACACCGAGGTCACCACGAGCGACCATAATGCCATCGAACTTGTCAATGATGTCCTGCAGGTTCTCAACTGCCTGGGGCTTCTCAATCTTTGCGATAACGGGCACGCGGATGCCCTCTTCGTCCATGATCTTGTGGACGGGGTCAACGTCTGCACCGGTACGAACGAAAGAGAGTGCAATAATGTCTGCACCCATCTTCAGTGCGAAGCGCAGGTCGTCTGCGTCCTTCTCGGTCAGCGCGGGCAGGGAGACTGCTGCGCCGGGCAGGTTAATACCCTTGTTGTTAGAGATGGGGCCGCCGACAATCACGCGGGTGCGAACGGTGGTGGGGGTGACCTCAATTGCTTCGAGGCGAATCTTGCCGTCATCGAGCAGGAGCTTGTCACCGAGCTTTACGTCGCCGGGCAGGCCCTTGTAAGTGGTGCCGCAGATTTCTGTGGTACCTTCAACGTCTTCGGAGGTGATGGTAAAATCTGCACCGGGCTCAAGGTATTCCTTACCGTTGGCGAAACGCTCGAGGCGAATCTTGGGGCCCTGCAGGTCGGCGAGGATTGCAACATCCTTACCGAGCTTTGCGGATTCTTCACGGATAGTGTTGTAACGCCCCTGGTGCTCGGCGTGGTCACCGTGGCTCATGTTCAGACGGGCGACGTTCAGGCCAGCCTTGATTGCCTCGGAAATCTTCTCGGGGGATTCGATTGCCGGACCGATGGTTGCAACGATTTTTGCGCGCCTCATGTACCTAACCTTTGTGTATTGTTTTGCGTGACCTCTAGGGTTCACGCTGATTTTCCAGGGAAGACTAACGTCAAAATTCCCAACTATTCCCACGTGCTCTAACAGGTCACCACGTGCCAGATGCGTGGGGTTCCTTCTTAATTATAGGCGTTTTGGCTCTAGTTGGGTATGCCTCACCCAACTCTTTCCACTTGAAGAATAGTGTTTCACATCGCATTTTATTTACCCCTCCCCACTGGACACACCAGAGGGAGCCAACCGTCACCCCATTCACCCTCATTCCCCGGAAAGTAGATTAGGGTACTTTTTACTCATGCATAGCCCCTACTGCACAATATTTAGTTACATTCGAGAACGTTCGAGCATATTTCAAAAACATAGAGACACTCAGACTGGGCTATGAGAAAATAGATAGGGCATCCAAGAGCTAGGCGATTTCACATTTTCGCGCGCCTAGCCTATATTGGAACCCATAATTAGTATTTGAAATGCGAAATATATCTGGAAGGTTCACAGATGACTACTCGCGTGCTGATTATCTTCGGCTCCACCTACGGCTACACCGAACAGTACGCCACCTGGTTGGCAGAAGATTTGCGTGCACTCCCGCAGGCTCCCGAAGTTGAGACTGTCCCCGCTTCCAAGGTCACCCCCGAGCAGGCAGAGGCATTCGACGCTTTCGTAATTGCCGGCAGCGACTACGGTGGATTCCTCAACGGGGCACCGGCACTTCGCAAGAAGATTCTGCCGATTATTGCACCCAAGAAGAACCGCACCGCATTCTTCACCGTCTCTTTCACCGGTGAATACTCCAAGAAGCTGCTGGACAAGGCCGTCGCCAAGAGCTACACGCCTGAACTCACCGAAGGTCGCCCCGTCTACCACCTGCGTGGCGGTATCGACTTCGACAAGATTTCACTGGCTCATAAGACCGCACTGAAGGGCCCGGTACGCGCATGGCTCATGGCGAACCCGCACCCCAACGAAGGTATTCAGCAGATGCTCGAATGCTACAAGACCGGCAAGGCTGAGTACATCGACCGCGAGACTCTCAAGCCGCTGATTGAGGACATCGCGAAGTTCCTCTAAATCCTTCAGGATTCACTAGCTTTCGTTGACCCCCACCCGCCCCTCTCGGATAGGCACGGTAAGAAGCCAAGAGGTCGGGCGGGGCTCACCGAGATAAACGTGCCAACAGGCACCATAGCGTGGTCGATGACTCTTCATCTCTCCTGCATCGGCCATGTAACTCCGGATGCTGGATGCGAGGCCGCACCCCAACAGTAGCCGGACGCTGAGGGGGTGGGTCTTTGTGTGTGCGGCCCACCCCCTTCCTTCGCGCTCCAAGAGGTATTCCCTCAGGCCGATCACACCGCGCTAGACACCTCCGACAGACACCTCGACAGACAGTCGCCCGATAGTGCGGTCCGCACAGTAATGAACACACGAACCGGTGCCACCTCCCCCGCTTTTACCACAACTCTGAGCGGTATTTCCACAACCCGGAGCTCCGCACAGGGTCTGGCGGCTGGTCAGGGCCTGGCATCCGGTCAAGCGCTGGCGCAAGGCCGCTCCTTCTAGATCCCTTCCGGCGGAACCCTCGGCATGGACGTCTCCTCACACCAGCAGAACGTGAACTGGGTGAGTGCCTACGCCGTAGATTCCGCTTTGCCTACGCGAAAGCGGCCGAGAGCACCTACTACACCAACCCCTACTTTGCTCAGCAGTACAACGGCTCGTCGCAGTTCTGCACTCTGCCGCTGCACCTGGCAAGCTACTCGACCGTGGTCGATGCAATTCCGGCGGGTTGGAGCAGCTACAGCATGTGGCAGTTCACCAACTCCGGCCCGTTCGTGGGTGACTCGAACTTTTTCCTTGGCATCGTGAATGATCTGAAGGCTCTGGCGAAGAATCCCAACGCGGTGCACCGCAACCGGGTGAACGGCCAGGACCGCGCAGCGTGGAATCTACCAAAGAGCGCGTCAGGTACTAAACGGCGTGGAATCTACTCAACGATAAAACGCACATATAAGAACGAGAGGCACCTGGCAGAGGTGCCCCTCGTTCTTTCGCTACGGGACGCATCTTTTGAACAACACAAAAATCAAGATGTGCTCTGTAGCGGGTGAGGTACCGAGTGAGTAGAGAACTCAGCTATATTACCCGTGCCTGCAGATAAATTTATGTCGAGGCAGTGCGCCGCCGCAAAGCGTTGGTGCGGTATCGTCCAAGAATTTCGGATTAGTGTGGCGGACATAGTCCCCATTGACTATGTCCGTGGGGCCCACACTAATCTTTCTGAGACCTCTTCCGCAGGTATCTTAGAGGGGTGCCTGGCCGGAAGTAAGGACTCAATGGTGAATAACGGCACGGTACGAAGATGCTGAAATTCACCCGGGTATAACGTTCTGGGAGAAGGAATCGATATCTAGGAGGCCGAAACCTTCACACGTTACATCCCGATACATCAAGGGTATGCGCAGGGGCGTTCGAAACCTATCTTTTCGGCAAATATTACACTTCAACCAGTGATTAAATGTTTACAATGTAAGTATGTATTTTAAGGTCAATAGACGTCAAATAAGGTACTCTAATGAACTAATATGGTGGGAATTTTGAGATATTCTCCGATATTTTCAAAATAAATTCCCGTACATATTACGTTTATGAACATAGTACTCACACAGATTTTCAGCCCCTTACGATAACGGCTCTCAAAAACCCGGCACTAAAACATCTAGCTAAAAACACTAGGACGCACCCCGCGTCGTATGCACGGCAGAAAGAGTACCCCTACTCCCCCGCCACACGGGATGCGCCCTAGACGTTATAACCATCGAAACTACCGGCAGGACCCCAGCCGAGTGAGACCTTGAAGCCCTACCGAGGACCTGGAATCATCCGCCAGCTTAGAGGCTGGTGAAGTCCAGAACCATACGGCCGGTAATCTTACCTGCCGCCATTTCCTCGAAGACAGCCGGTGCTTCATCAACCTCACGCAGCTGAACCACCGGAACCACGATGCCGTCAGCACCGAACTGGAACGCCTCCGCCAAATCCTGACGGGTGCCCACCAGGGAGCCCACCACGCGGATGCCATCCAGAATAATCTTCACAATGGACAGTTCCATCATCTCCGAGGGCAGGCCAACAGCCACCACAGAACCGCCCGCACGAACCGACTCGACAGCCTGGTTGAACGCAACCTTCGACACTGCGGTCACCACAGCAGCGTGAGCGCCGCCGCCGGTCAGCTCGCGAATACGAGCCGGAACATCCTCAACCTTACGGCCGTTGATGACGTGGTCAGCGCCGGTCTCACGAGCCAGAGCCAACTTGTCATCGTTGATGTCAACAGCGATAACCTTAGCGCCGAAAACCTTCTTAGCGTACTGAACAGCCAGGTTACCCAGACCGCCAGCACCGTAAGCAACCAGCCACTCGCCGGGGCGAACCAGCGACTCCTTAATCGCCTTGTAGGTGGTCACACCGGCGCAGGTAATCGAGCTTGCCTGCGCCGGGTCAAGACCCTCGGGAACCTTCACAGCGTAATCAGCGGTCACCAGGGTGTACTCGCTCATGCCGCCATCAACCGAGTAGCCTGCGTTCTTCACTGAACGACACAGGGTCTCACGGCCCGAGGTGCAGTACTCACAGTGACCGCAGCCCTCGAAGAACCAAGCCACCGACACGCGGTCGCCTTCCTTCAGGGACTCAACACCCTCGCCAACCTTGACAACACGACCGATACCCTCGTGGCCCAGAATACGACCCGGAACCCCACCGAAATCGCCGGAAGCCACATGCAGGTCAGTGTGGCACACACCCGAGTACTCAATCTTCACAAGCGCCTGGCCGTGACCGACAGCCGGAACGGGAACCTCACGGACAACAACCGAACCGTCAACCTTCTCAGGGACGACAACAGCCTTCATGGTTTCCTTGCACATGACCTAAACTCCTTAGTCATTGGTGGCCGCGCTCAAGCCGCAATTTGCGCTGTACAACCTAACGGGGTGGGCGCGCGTATTCTTTACATTTCCACCGTAAAATGATGAGCCGCCAATCTAAAGGTTTACCCCCGAATATGACAGAGGGGTTACTTAGTGGTCGGCACGCGAGCGAGGATAAGCTTTCGATAAGGTCTATTCCTACCAATGCACTAAACCGCCAAAGGTTTATATGACGCTATGACGAAGTGACACAGAAGATGAGAATGCTTCCTAAACCAGAGGCCTGGGAAGCATTTAGAAAAAAAATTTAAATATTAAGTTTGAGGCGCATACCACCCTAAAGAAAGGGTTCAATCTGCACCTATACAATCCCTACAGGCTCATAGCCGCTCATAGCCACCGTCTAGAAGCAGAATACAACCCTAATAGCCTGCACCGCCGCGCTCACCCGGACCATTCGGAGCGTTCAACGCCTAGCCCAGATCCATGAACCTACTACCGCTGCCAGCGCCACCGTCAGCCAGCTGCACCGGCAGTCGCAGTACTCACTAGCTTCTGGGTGCAAGTGCTCGAAAAATCAATCACCGAACCATCAGCAGTCGGCGGCGTGACAGGGCAGATGAAGCATCGGCAAGTACAGCAAACCCGCCGTGCGGAGTGCACCTCCACACGGCGGGTTCAATCAAGATGAAATTTAGACGAAAGCTAGAAGACGAAAGCTAGGAGCCCTTCCTCGAAGACTCAGAAGAGTCAGAATCCTCGGCGGACTCTGCCCTCTCGGATGCCTTCTTCTCAGCATCCTCTGCAGACTCATCTGCGGCAGGCTTCGGAACGAACTCCGCAGGAGCTGGCTCAATACCCGCAGCAGCCTTCGCCGCCGCACGACGACCAGCCACCACAAAACCAGTAGCACCCAGCAGAACCAGCAGCAGAGCAGTCCACACGTGAATACGAACACCCCAGAGCATCTCCGAGGTATCAATACGCAGGAACATCTCAATGAAGAGGCGCCCTATACCGTAGTAGAGCACGTACAGCCACAGGGTCTGCCCCAGCTTCAGCACGCCCTTACGGCCCAGCCACAGCAACAAAGCCACACCCAGCAGGTTCCACAACGACTCATACAGAAATGTCGGATGGAACAGCGTACCCGCCGGATACTGGGGCGGGAAATTACTGCTCGACGCGCTAATCTCCAAGCCCCACGGCAGAGTCGTCGGCTTGCCGAACAGTTCCTGGTTGAACCAGTTACCCCAGCGGCCAAACGCCTGAGCCAGCAGTATACCCGGCGCTACCGCATCCGCAAAAGCCGGGAAATTAATCCCGTAGCGGCGGCAACCATACCAAGCACCCAATGCGCCAACCGACACGGCACCCATGATGCCGATGCCGCCCTCCCAAATCTTCAGGAAAGCCCACGGATCAGCAACATTCGGACCGAAATAGCTACCCGGGTCAGTAATCAGCACGTGGTAGGCGCGAGCACCAATAATGCCCGCCGGAATAGCCCACATCGCCACGTCAAAAACGCGTTCAGGGGTGCCACCCGCCGCCTTCCAACGGCGAGCGCCCAGCCACAAGCACACCGCCATACCCGCAAGAATACACAGGGCATAGAAATGCACACGGAACGGGCCCAGCTGCAGGTACGAAACGCTCGGGGAGGGAATCGAAGCCAGCACGTTAGCTACCGGCACGCTCGCCAGAGAGAGTACATCAGACATTAGCCTTCACACCCCGCCAGCTCACGGGTCAGCTTAGCCACCGCATCAACACCGCCAGAAGCCAAAGCCTTCACCAGTGCGGTACCGACAATCACGCCGTCCGCATACGCACCAATCTCCTCGACGTGAGCGCGAGTCGAAACACCCAGGCCCACGCACGCACGAGGCGCACCGGCAGCCTTAATGTCTGCAACCAGGGTACGAGCCGCCTCCGACACGGAGGTGCGGGCACCAGTCACACCCATCACCGACACGGCGTATACGAAGCCGCTCGACGCCTTCGCAATAGTCGCCAGACGCTCCGGCGAAGAAGAAAGAGCCGCCAAGAATATACGATCCAGACCGTACTCGTCAGAAGCCTCAAACCACGCCGACGCCTCATCAGGCACCAAATCCGGTGTGATCATACCCGCGCCACCGGCGGCTACCAAATCACGCGCAAAATTCTTCACACCGTACGCCAGAACCGGGTTCCAGTAAGTCATCACTACAACCACCGCGTCGGTCGCCTCGGTAATACGGCGGACCGCCTCAAACAGATGAGGAAGCTTGAAACCGTTCTCCAGCGCCATGCCAGTCGCCTTCTGAATCACCGGGCCATCCATGACCGGATCAGAATAAGGCACGCCCAGCTCAATAATGTCCGCGCCGTTATTGCCCAAAGCGATCGCCGCGTCAATCGACTCATCCAGGGTCGGAAAGCCCACCGGCAGGTAGCCAATCAGCGCCGCGCGGCCCTGCTTCTCACACTCAGTCAGACGAGCTGCCAGCGGCGAATCGGGGTTAGAAGTCGGGAACGTACCGTCCAACACCTCAAAGGGGGCAGCATGCGAAATAGCGTCCTGGTAGCTCATTACTTAGCCTCACTTTCAGCCTGTGCGTTCCGTGCAGTGGATGCGGCAGCTTCCTTATTACCGGTCATCAGGGTTGAAGAGGGAATCGCCTTACCCAGGCCGAACCACTTCAGGGCGGTCTCCATGTCCTTATCGCCACGACCGGACAGGCAGACAATCATCGTCTTCTCGCGTGCGGCTTCCGGGTCCTCCGCAGCCCAACGCTGGCACACGCGCAGCGCGCCCGCCAGAGCGTGTGAGGATTCAATCGCCGGGATAATACCCTCAGTACGGCACAGCAGGCTCAGGGCATCCATCGCCTCGGTGTCAGTCACCGGCTCGTAGGTCACGCGACCAATATCAGACAGGTAGGAGTGTTCCGGACCCACACCAGGGTAGTCCAAACCAGCCGAAATCGAGTGGGACTCAATAGTCTGACCGTCTTCATCCTGCATCAGGTAGGTCATCGCGCCGTGCAACATGCCCGGACGACCCAGAGTAATAGTCGCCGCGTGACGGCCCGTCTCCACGCCGTCGCCACCAGCCTCAAAACCGTAAATCTCAACCGACGAATCGTCCAAGAACGCGTGAAACAGGCCAATCGCGTTCGAACCGCCACCCACGCAGGCAGCAATACCATCGGGCAGGCGGCCGGTCTCAACCAGAATCTGCTCACGCGCCTCCTCACCGATAGCGTCGTGGAAGAAACGCACCATCGCCGGGAACGGATGCGCACCAGCAGCAGTACCCAGCAGATAGTGGGTGTTCTCAACGTTCGAAACCCAATCGCGCAGCGCCTCATTAATGGCATCCTTGAGAGTGCGGGAACCGTTCTGAACCGCAATCACCTTCGCACCCAGTAGCTGCATACGGGCCACATTCAGCGCCTGACGCTCAGTATCTTCCTCACCCATGTAGACCACGCACTCCATGCCGAAGAGCGCAGCCGCAGTAGCAGTCGCAACACCGTGCTGACCCGCGCCAGTCTCCGCAATCAGACGGGTCTTACCCATACGCTTAGCCAGCAGAGCCTGACCCAGCACGTTATTAATCTTATGGCTACCGGTGTGGTTCAGGTCCTCACGCTTGAGGAACACACGCGCACCAGCATGCTCAGAGAACTTCGGAACCTCCGTCAGCAGCGACGGACGGTTCGAATACTCAGCAGAAAGACGCTGGAACTCAGCAATAAACTCGGGGTCGTTCTTCGCCTCGTTAAAGGTCGCCTCCAGCTCATCCATGGCGGCAATCAGCGACTCGGGCATCCACCGCCCGCCGTACTCACCAAAATAGGGGCCGGGGGCATTCTTCAACGACTTACCGTTGAGGAAAGCATCTGCCAGGTTTTCGCTCATCACTATTCCTTCCCTGGATGGTTACCGCCAGATGCGCGCCGCGGGTAGGGCGGGGCATCAGGCCTAATCACAGCGAAACACCACGCAGCCGCGGGTAGGGCGGGGCGACGTTCGCATATATCCCCCTATAGTACCCGGGCGCAGGCGGTGAACAGTACCCTGGGGTGCACATGACCACCCCTAGGACATGTGACATTCGCCGGGGTGGGTGCGCTCGAGGGTATGTGAGGCTCACCTGGGAAGATTTCAACGCTACGCAAGCGAGGGTAGGCAGGGGTGTGCGGCAAGAGCGCACAGGTTAAGGGGTGCATAGTTTGAGGGGCGCGTCGAGCTACAGCAGCTCGCGCAGCTCCTCCATCTGCTGAGAAAGCACCGTCGATACGCCACCGCGCATCGATACCCCGTACAGGGTCTCCGCAATCTGCATCGTGCGCTTCTGATGCGTAATCACAATCAGCTGCGAACGCTCCCCCAACTCCCCAACCACCTGCAGCAGGCGCGACAGGTTGCGGTCATCCAGCGCCGCCTCAACCTCATCGAGGGCGTAGAACGGCGAAGGGCGAGACATATAAATCGCAATCAACAGCGCCAGCGAAGCGAGCGAACGCTCACCGCCAGACAGCAGCGACAGGCGCTTAACCTTTTTACCCGCCGGGCGCGCGTGAATCTCCACACCCGAATTCAACGGATCGGACGGATCGTCCAGCTCCAGGTGGCCCTCGCCTCCCGGGAATAGGGTCTCAAAGATACGGCGGTAGTGGGTATTAATGTCCTCCATCGCGGCGGTGAACACATCCGCAATGTGGCTGCTGACCTCATCCATGACCGTGTTCAGGTCACGGCGGGTAGCCTTCAAATCCTCAATCTGCTGGTTCAGGTAGGCGTGGCGTTCAGACAACGCCTCATACTCCTCCAGCGCCAGCGGGTTAATGGCACCCAGCGCCTCCAATTCGGCGCGGGTTGCCTTGAGGCGAGCGCGGACGCTCTCGGTGGAGGCTTCGGTAGTCTCTGATGCCGTTCCGGTAGCAGTGTTTTCGGAATCCGCGTTTTTGGACATCTCCTGAACGGGCGCGTCAACCGGCAGCTGCTCGGAGTACTCCTCCTCCAGCTGCTCCAGGGTCAAACCGGTCACCAGGCGGGCACGCTCAGCCAGAGCCTGCACACGCTCCTGCACGCGCGCCGCCTCCGTCTGGGTGCGCGCCAGCAGGGTCAGTGCCGCCGCGTGTGCCCCTTGCAAATCCTGCACCTCGTCATTGGTGCTGGTCAAGCCCTCCTGGGCGTTCTTGAAGTCGGTGCTCAACTCGTGCAGCTGCTGCTCACGCTCGCTTACCTGCTCGGCAAGTACCTCACTCAGACGCTGGGCGCGGCACTCAATTGTCGCCGCGGGAGCCTGCTCCCCCGTGCCCGCCAGGTAGGAATCCTCGCGGGTGCGCGCCGACTCGTAGGCGGTACGCGCCTGCGCCACGGATTCCTCTGCGGCGGTTAGGCGCTCGTTCAGGCGGGCGCGCTCGTTCTGAATGTTCTGCGCGGATGCTTCCAGGGACTCTGCCTGGGCGCGGGCACGCGCATGCTCAGCACTCGCCACGCCCGCTGCCTTCGCAGCCTCGCGTTCTACTTCAACCGCTGCCTCTGCCGCGGCCTGAGCCTTCTGAACGGTCTGCTCGGTTTCATCCAGTTCGGCGCGGGTGTGGGTCACGACCTGGGATGCAGCGCGGTATGCGGCGGCAAGTTCCAGGGGGCTGGCGCCATCAGCCGGGTAGAGCAGGCTGTAGCGGGTGTGCTCGGTGCCTGCGGGGTCAAAAATACGCCAGATAGTGCGCTGACCTGCGCTCTCTGCGAGCAGATGCAGGGCGTACTCTGCGGAGGCGGCATCCGGCGCAAACAGCACGCCCGCCAGGCGCTCGCCCAGCGCCGCGGTGATGCGAGTGAGGGTATGCTTGTCGATGCCTGCGAGCGCGGCGGCGTCTTCGCTGAGCGGCTTAATCATCTCGGTTGCGGGGCGGATACCCAGCTCATGCAGCTCGGCGGCGCAGGATTCGGGCAGTTCTGTTGAAAGTTCCTTCGCGGCAGATTCGCCGCTTTCTTCACCCTTATTACCGCGCAGCTGCGATACCTCGGCGCCCTCAACCGGCACGCTCAACGCCGCGGTTGCCAGCGAGGTCAGTGCCGCAGATGCCGCGCGCGCATACTCGGGGTTAATCTGCACGGCATCCAGCACACGCAGCAGGCTCGCGCCCTCGCTCGCAGAATCCATGAGCTCACCAGTCTCAGGGTCGAACACCGCCTCGGCAGATTCAGTGCCCAGCTCGGCGGGTACTTCCCCCAGGCTCTGACCCAGCGCCTCACGCAGAGTTGCTGCACGCTCAGCCGCCGCCGCGTAGGCGCGGGTCGCCTCCACCGCAGCGGCGCGGGCGGTATCGAGCTGAGCCTGCGCGCGGGCACGAGACTGCGCTGCCTCACCCGAGACACGCTCAGTCTGCGCCACCTCAGATGCCGCCTTCTCAACGTTCTTCAGTGCCGCATCGTAGCGCTCTTCAAAGCTAGAGTAGATTTCAACTGCGCGTTCTGCCTCTTCGCGGCGTTCCTCCAGCAGTTCCAGGGTACGTTCGTATCCGGCGCGGGCGGAGGCGGTTGCCTCGGTCAGCTCCACGCGGTAGGTGCGCACACGTTCGGCGGCGATGGACTGCACGGTGCGCACGCGCGCGGCGGACTCGCGCAGGGTCGACACGGCCTTCTGGCAAGCGGTGACCTCAGCGTTCAGACGGTTCTGCTCCTGCTGATGCTTCGCGGATGCGGCACGCGCCGCCTCCAGCTGTTCTTTCAGGGTTTCGGTGCGACGGGTACCTTCAGACTCGGAGGCGAGAGCCTGCGCTTGCTCAGCCTGCAGAACACCCAGCTGACGCGCCAAAAGTACCGCCTCCAGCTGGCGGATGCGCGCCTGCAGCTGACGCGCGGTCGCGGCGGATTCCGCTTGCTCGCTCAGCGGCTGCAGCTGCGAATCCAGCTCGGCCACCAGGTCGCTCAGGCGGGTAACGTTCGATGCCACAGACTCCAGCTTGCGGCTGGTCTTCTCCTGGCGGCGGCGGTACTTGACCACGCCTGCCGCCTGCTCAATCATGTCGCGGCGCTGCTGGGCGGTAGCGTGCAGAACCGCATCCAGCTGCCCCTGCCCGACGAGCACGTGCATCTGCTGACCCAGACCCGCCTCCGAGAGCAGGTCCTGAATATCGGCAAGACGCGCCGGGGAACCGTTAATCTCGTACTCGCTGCCACCTGAGCGGAACATGGTGCGCGAAATCTGCACCCGGTCAGCGGGAATGCTGAGGGTGCCGTCGGAATTATCGAAAGTCAGGGTGACTTTGGCCCGACCCAGGGGCGCACGCTGGGCCCCGTCGCCCGAACCAGCCTCGCCGGAGCCCGCGAAAATGACGTCCTTCATGCTGCCGCCACGTAGGCTCTTAGCGCCCTGCTCTCCCATCACCCAGGCGAGCGCATCCAACACATTGGACTTACCGGAGCCGTTGGGTCCGACCACCGCGTTAATGCCGGAGGTGAACTCAAAAGTGGTAGCGGAGGCGAAAGACTTGAACCCGCGCAGGGTCAGCGACATCAGGTGCACAAGGGGCCTTTCTGCAAAAGAACTGGTGTGTGCCAGGCACGTTTTGTGGTGCGTGGCGGCATCCCTCTAGTGTACGCGGTGCGGCAGGCGGGCGGCGTTAGCGTGCACCGGGTGATGGGGAGTCAAAGTTCGTCATTGTGCATCATCTTACGCGCGGGGTGAACGGGGGCGTCCATATTGGGTCTACGGATACGGGTCCGCTCGACCGGTGCGGTATGTTGGAATGAGCATCGCGAATTCTGCGGGAGCGCAGTGCGTATCCCCGCCGTCTTTGTATACCACTGACATCTATTTTCAAGGGCCACACCATTGTTGAATGCACCCGCCGAGAAGGTCGGCACGAACTCTGACATTCGTCACGCTAATGCAGCTCTGCTGTCCATTACTCATGAGCTGCCTCCGGAGGTCGTCACAAGCGACTACTTCGATGAGCAGCTGGCCCAAACCTATCAGCGTCTGCGCATGCCGAAGGGCCTGCTGGAGCGTCTTGCAGGTATTAGCACTCGCCGCGGCTGGACCGAGGGCCAGACCTTCGAGGACGGCGTGGTTGCCGCAGCCGAGAAGGCTATTGCGGAGGCGGGTATTGACCGTTCCCAGATTGGCCTGCTGATTAACGCTTCGGTGACTCGCGATAACTTTGAGCCCGCCGTTTCGGTGGGTGTGCATGACCGCTTGGAGCTGCCGCGTCACGCCCTGAACTTCGATATTACGAACGCCTGCCTGGGCTTTGTGAACGCGATGACTGTTGCCTCCACCATGATTGATGCGGGTGCTATCGACTACGCCCTGATTGTCGCTGGCGAGGATCCCTCCCCGTGGCACCGTACCGCGGTGCGCATTCTGAACAACCCTGATTCGACCCGCGAGGATGTGCTGGCACAGTTCGCGACCCTGACCCTCGGTTCGGGCGCGGCGGCGGCTGTGATCGGTCGCGCTGACCGCCACCCGGAGGGTCACCGCATTGTCGGTTCGGTATCCCGTGCGGGCACTGAGCATCGTAACCTGTGCATCGGTGGCGAGGCGGATCAGGGCATGAACACTGATGCTGAGGGCCTGCTCAAGCACGGTCTGGAGCTGGTGGCGCAGGCCTGGGAGCAAGCGCATCAGGACGGCTGGGAGTGGAACGACATGACCTCCTACGTGACCCACCAGATTTCTAACGCCCACACGAACGCGATTATTGAGGCGGTCGGTATTGAGCGTGAGCGCATCCCCATGACCTTCCCGAAGTGGGGCAATGTGGCTGCGGCAGCTCTGCCGATGACTCTTGCGGAGTGCGCCCCGACCTACAAGGGGGGCGACCGTATTTTGTGCATGGGTGTGGGTTCTGGTCTGAACACTGCCCTACTTGAAATTCAGTGGTAGCCCGTTAGTCGGCAACCTTTAGCCGGCAGCCCCTTAACCTTTGTGCGGTAGACATTTACCGATTCGATCCGGAAGGATTCCCCCAGCATGCGCCATTTGAACTTCCCTAAGGCTCAGCCTCCCTACAACCCGGAGGAATGGGCGGGCGTGAACCCGCGCTACTCCCACCTTCTGGAGGTGCCCACCACCGCTCCCATTGAGCAGCGGGCGCAGCAGGCTGGTGCGCGCCGCTGGCACTACCTAGATAACCTTCCGGTGCTGGTCGAGCAGGGTTTGGAGCCGATTGGCACTATCCTCTGTGTGCACGGGAACCCGACCTGGTCGTACCTGTGGCGTACCGTGCTGGATGCGGGTGTGAATGAGCGCGCTCCGTGGCGTGTGGTTGCGGTTGATCAGATTGATATGGGTTATTCGGAGCGAACCCACCTGGATTTGGAGGGTGAGCGCCGTACCCTGACCGACCGTATCGCTGACCTGGGTGATTTCACGAAGGCGCTGGGTCTGGATGAGACCAACAAGCCGGTCGTGATTCTCGCCCATGATTGGGGTGGGCTGGTGTCCTTTGGTTGGGCGCTGGAGCATCGTGAGATTCTTTCGGGCGTGATGCTGACGAACACCGCGGTCTACCATGACGGCATTGAGAATATCCCTGCCGCCCTACGTCTGGCGTTGGGTGTGCACGAGTGGGGTACTCACGATTCGACCGCGTTTATTGATGTGACTTTGGGCTTGGCTCAGAATGAGGGTCGCCTGCCTGTGCCGGGTTCTGCCGGTGCCGGGGCGCTTGATGGTGCTCTACCGCAGCCGGTAGGTAAGCAGCCTAAGCGCCTGTACCCGAGCCCTCTGAACGAGGCGATATACCGTACATACCGTGCGCCGTACGCTCATTCGGCGTGGCGTGAGGGTGTGCGTAATTTTGTGGGTGATATTCCGACCGGTACTGATATCCCCTCCTATGCTCCGATGCAGCATATTGCCGAGCAGATCCGTGAGCTGGATGTGCCCGCGTTCTTCCAGTGGGGGACGAAGGACCCGGTGTTCCAGCGCCGCTACCTGTTCGATCTGATGGAGCGCATGCCGCAGGCGAAGGTGCACCGTTACGAGAAGGCGTCGCACCTGGTCATTGAGGATTACGATATTGCCACCCCCATGATTTCGTGGCTTGCGCAAACCTTTGGCACGCTGGAGGATGGCGTATTGGTTCCGGCGCGTAATGCGGAGGCGGAGCATCGTGCCGCACGCGCACGCCGCCACGGCCTTACGACCGGCGAGGGCGCTGCCGCTGAGGAATCTGAGGGTACTGTTCCCGCGGCGTTCCGCCCCATGCTCGCCGCTCTCACCGAACGCGCCGACGATGCCTCCATCGCCGTG
This sequence comes from Rothia sp. 27098_8_161, assembly GCF_041432905.1. Classification (NCBI taxonomy): domain Bacteria; kingdom Bacillati; phylum Actinomycetota; class Actinomycetes; order Micrococcales; family Micrococcaceae; genus Rothia; species Rothia sp. 27098_8_161. The sequence goes on from NZ_JAPWAL010000005.1 coordinate 44,339, forward strand.
GTGGATATGGACCCCAAGGGTGACGGCACCTCCGTGTCTGTGACCCTGACCTGGACTGAACTGAACCAGCAGGTCAACGCCACCGCTACCCGCCTGCACGCCCTGGGTGTGCGTCCGGGCGACCGCGTGAACCTGATGGTGCCTCCGGGTGCCCGTCTGACCACTCTGATTTACGCTTGCATGAAGCTGGGCGCTGTCATTGTGGTGGCTGATACCGGTCTGGGTCTGCCGGGTCTGACTCGCGCGTTGAAGGGTGCTAACCCGGGCTTCCTGGTGGGTATTCCCGCTGCGCTCAGTGCTGCACGTACGCTGCTGTGGCCGGGTGTGCGTATTTCTGTGGATCCGCTGGGTCCGGTGCAGGAGAAGCTACTAGGCGTTGCCGGTTCGGTATTTACCGCGCCCGCCGCTGACGGTACTCCGGGTGCGCCAGTGCCCACCCCGACCGTGGTGGAGTTCCCCTCCCCCGTGCCGGATGCTGATGCAGCGGTGCTGTACACCTCCGGTTCGACCGGCCCGGCTAAGGGCGTGGTGTACACGCAGCGTCAGCTGGCGGGTATGCGTGATGCCATTGCGAATACGTACGGTTTTGCGCCCGGTAGCGGTCTGGTGGCTGGCTTCGCGCCTTTTGCTCTGTTGGGCCCGGCGCTGGGTGCTACCAGCGTGACTCCTACGATGGATGTGACCCGCCCGAAGACTCTGACGGCTTCTGCACTGGCGTCGGCTGCGGCGGCTATTGATGCGACGGTCGTGTTCGCTTCCCCTGCCGCTCTGGTGAATGTTGTGGCAACCGCCGATGAGCTGAACGGGGAGCAGCGTGCGGCATTGGCTAAGGTTCAGACCGTGCTGAGTGCTGGCGCACCAATTCCCATGCCGCTGCTGGAGGCGCTCTTCGCCCTGGTGCCGAACGCTTCCCTGCACACCCCGTACGGCATGACCGAGGGCCTGCCGGTGACCGATGTGTCTTTCGAGATGATTCGCCAGGCGATTGCTGAGGGCACCCCGAATGCTGCCGGTGAGGTGCTTGACCCGTTCGCCCGTGACGGCGTATGCGTTGGGTTTGCGGTGTACGGTGCGGCGGTCGCTATTGCGCCGCTGCTGCAGGACGGTTCGGTGGCGGATGAGCTGACCCATGAGCCGGGTGTGACCGGTGAGATTCTGGTGTCGGCACCGCATGTGAAGGACCGCTACGACACCCTGTGGGTGACTGAGGAGCAGTCCATTAGCACTCCGGGTTGGCATCATACCGGTGACGTTGGACACCTGGACGCTTCGGGTCGCCTGTGGGTTGAAGGCCGTCTCGCGCACGTACTGCTGACTTCGCAGGGTGTACTGACCCCGGTTGCGGCTGAGCAGTCCGCCGAGTCCCTGCCGGAGGTGCGCCGCGCCGCCCTGGTTGCGGTGGGCCCTGCCGGTACTGCCGCCCCGGTGCTGGTCATTGAGGCTTCGGCGAATACTGCCGCTTTGGAGGCACGCCAGTCGGCATCGGGTCTCAAGCGTGCCCTGCTCAATCGCGTGCCTGGCACCAACCGCTTCCCCGTTGTAGAGGGTGTGGCTCCCTTCGAGCTGTCGCAGCTGGTGCGTCAGAAGGTTGCCGAGGATACCGGTGTGGAGCTTGCCGCGGTGCTGGTGGTGCACGAGCATCCGACCGATATTCGCCATAATTCGAAGATTGACCGCCCCGCCCTGGGTGAGTGGGCGTCGAAGGTTCTTGCGGGGGCGTAAGCGCCTGCCGGATCCCCCTAAGTCTAAGGAGTATGATGTCCCCTCATTCTTCGCGTGAGTCCTCTTCCCATGAGTCTGTACCCCGCTTATCTGTACCCCGCTTATCTGAACCGCGCCTGTCGACCTCGCATGCGGTGACTTCCCCGACGGCTCGGTTCCGTAAGCCGGCGCAGCCGCTGGCGGCACGCTACACTGATCCCGCCCCGCGTTCGCTACGCCCAATTGAGGAGCCTGATTTTGCGCCGCGTATTGGCGAGCGCATCCTCTTTACCGGTGCGAGCGGCCTGCTAGGTCGTGAGAGTGTGTTGGCGTTGTTGCGTGCCGGCTATGATGTGCGCGTTTTTCAGCGTGGTGATTCGGGTATTGCGGCTCTGTTGCCCGATTCGGTGCGCCCGCGTTTTGAGCAGGTGCGCGGCGATATTACGAACGCGCAGGCTGTGGATCTGGCGATGACCGGTATGAACGGCGTGGTGCATGCTGCGGCGAAGGTTTCGGTCAGCGGCGAGTGGTCTGATTATGAGCGCATCAACATTGAGGGAACCCGCACCCTGTTGCAGGCGGCACTGAACCATTCGGTGGGTTCGTTCCTGTATATTTCCTCGCCGTCGGTGGCTCATGCCGGTGCGGCAATCGTGGGTGATGGTGCCGGCGTAGCGTCCCCGGAGCATGCGCGCGGTAACTATGCGCGTTCAAAGGCTGCCGCTGAGCTGCTGGCGTTGGAGGCGAACGGCACTGCCCTGCCCGACGGCGGGGTGTTGCGCGTGGGTGCGTTGCGTCCTCACCTGATGTGGGGTCCGGGCGACACCCAGCTGGTGGAGCGTATTCTGGAGCGTTCCGCCGCGGGCCGCCTGCCGTTGCTCTCTGGCGGTACGGGGCTGATTGATACGCTCTACATTGATAACGCCGCGGATGCGCTGGTGCATGGCTATCAGCGCATCGACGCTTTTGCGGGTCGGGCGCTGGTGGTGACGAACGGTCAGCCGCGCACTATCGCTGAGCTACTGGGTGGTTTCTGTGAGGCGGTCGGCGTTCCCGCTCCGCGTTTCTCGGTTCCAGCGAAGGTTGCGGCTCTGGCGGGTAAGGTTATTGAGCGTGTGTGGGAGCGTCTGCCGAAGAACGTGACCGCCGGTGATGAGCCGCCGATGACGGAGTTCCTTGCGGAGCAGCTGTCGACCGCGCACTGGTTTGATCAGCGCCGCACCCGCGAGCTTCTGCATTGGGAGCCCGCCGTGTCGATTGAGGAAGGCTATGAGCGTCTGGGCTTATTCTACGGCAACAAGTACAGCCGCTAAGTGCTTCTTTTCGGGGTGGCTTTCGGGTTGGCTCCCCCACTCTCGGTTTAAATGAATGAGGTTTAAGCGAATGACGGCGTAGCTACATCCCCCATATGGGAGAAACGTAGCTACGCCGTCATATGCATAACTAGCGTGAGTTTGTGCCTACCGTAAGCCTTATCGAGAGCCCTCAACTTGTCGAGAGCGCGGTGCCCGCTGGCAGTGCGGGCAACGGTAGGACGAACGGTTCTGGAACGGTTCGCGCACTATCAGGGATGTGCGGCCCGCCTCCGCGCAACGGTGGCAAGGCTCCCCGGCACGGCCGTAGGCGTTCAGCGAGCGCGCAAAGTAGCCAGACTCCCCCAGCACATTCACGTACAGGGCGTCGAAGCTTGTGCCGCCAGCCGCCAAGGACTCGCGCAGCACCTGGGTGACAGCCTCCAGCAGTTCGCGGGTTTGAGTGGCGCTGAGGGTGCGTGCGGGCTTCGCATAGTGCAACCGCGCACGCCACAGCGCCTCATCGGCGTAGATATTGCCTACGCCAGAGATGACCGACTGGTCCAGCAGCACCTTCTTAATCCCGCTGGAGGTACGCAGGAACTTGCGACGCACCGCCGCGGGGTCGAAGAATTCGTCCAGCGGGTCGCGGGCAATGTGCTTGACTGCTTCCGGCACCAGAAAACGCTCAGATACTTCACCCGCCGCAGCTTCATTCACTGCTACCACCGCGGGTACGTCCGGTACCATCGGGCTGAGGAACATACCACCGAAGATGCGCTGATCCACGAAAAGCAAGCGCTGCCCGGTACATGCCCGGTTGGTGCTCACCGCATCGCCGGTGGCTCCCGCCGGTCCTAGCTCTAGCGCCACGCGCAGGTGCCGCGGCTGCTCATCAAAGGCCGCACGCGCCTGCAAATCATTACCCGAGTCACTGCCCAAATCTCTGCCCGGTTCATCGCGCACAAGCAGCTGACCGCTCATGCCCAGATGCACCACGAGTGCCTCGTCGGCAAGTGTGCCGTCCGCCTCGCTCAGGGTCAGCCACAGGTACTTGCCGCGGCGGTAGGCACCGCGCAGCACCCTGCCGGTCAGTGCCGCCTCAAAGTGGGCGGGACCGGTCAGGTGTCTGCGCAGCGAACGGGCATCGACCACGCGCACCGCCCGCACGGGGCGACCCAAGGAATGATTGGCGATGCCCGCGCGAACGGTTTCTACCTCGGGTAGTTCGGGCATGATTTACTCCCCTCAACAGGATTGCAGGATCAAGAGCCCCGCAGAGTTAGCAGACCTGCAGGATGATTGAACGAGCCTAAACCAGAACGCGGTACGCCTGCTCAGCGGCAAGGCGCTCTGCTTCCTTCTTGCTCGGACCCACACCGGTACCGGTCTGCTGGTTCGCCACAATAGCGACCGCAGTGTACACGCGCGCGTGGTCGGGGCCCTCACCGGTGACCTCATAGCACACGTCTCCCCAACCGCGGGCGGTGGCGAGGTTCAGCAGCTCGGTCTTCCAGTCTCGTCCAGAGTTCAGGACCTTCTCATCATCGAGCAGCGGGGCGATCAGGCGTAGCACCAGGTCACGAGCCGCCTCGCGACCGCACTCCAGGTAGGTCAGGCCGAAAATCGCTTCCATGGTGTCGGCAAGGATCGAGTCCTTATCGGCGCCGCCGGTGTGAATCTCGCCCTTACCGAGCAGGATGTACCGACCCAGATCCAGGTCGCGTGCCACCTTCGCCAACGCCACAGTAGACACCACCACGTGGTGCAGCTTCACGAGCTCTCCCTCGGGCAGGTCGGGGTAGCGTCGGTACACTTCTTCAGCAATTGCCAGGGAAAGCACCGAATCGCCCAGGAACTCCAGACGCTCATTATGCTCCACTCCGGGGTTCTCGAAGGCGTAGGAGCGGTGGGTTAGGGATAGCAAAAACGTCTCGGCGTCGATATCGACCCCGAGACGTTTACGCAACTCCCTAGTATCAACACTAGGAAATTCAAACATAAGGATTCACCGCTTCTTAGGCGTCTGCAACCTTACGGCCCTTGTACTCCAGGAACAGGGCGTTGCCTGCAGCGTCGGTTACAACCTTTGCCTGGTGGGGCAGGCTGTAGGTCACGCGACCATTTTCAACGGTCTTAACCAGCTGGGGCACGGATGCCTTCCACTGGGAACGGCGTGCGCGGGTGTTAGCGCGGGACATCTTGCGCTTGGGAACAGCCACAGCTATCTCACAATCTCTAGTAACAACAATTTAGTTTTCGGTATCTGCGCCGAGCAGGCCCTGTAGAGCCGACCAGCGCGGATCCAACACCTCGTGATGATGCCCGGGGTCATCCTCCAGGCGCGCACCGCAATCAGCGCACAGACCCTGGCAGGTATCCCTACAAACAGGCTGGAACGGCAGTTGAAGGATTACTGCGTCCCGCAGAGCCGGTTCAAGGTCGATGGAATCATCCTCAACGGCGTACTGCTCATCTACTTCGTCTTCGGGGCCGCCAGCCGGGGCCTTCTCAAAGACGAAAAGCTCTTGAATATTGGCCGACATCTCATAATCAATCGGATCCAAGCAAAGGCTACACTCGCCGTGTACATCCACAACAACGGAGCCGGTTACTAGGATACCATCAACAACAGACTCCATACGAATATCGAGGTCAATATCCGAACCCTCTTCCACGCCGATGAGCGTGTTACCCAGGTCTGCCGGTGCGGGCAGAACCTCAGCGAGAGTTTCCATGGCGCCGGGGCGGTGAATCAGGTTAGTGACTGATACAACCAGCGGCGATGCGTCTGCACGTGAAATGGCGTTTCTCCTTACGAAATGTATAAACCAAAGTCCCATTTTAGGGGTCATTCGCACCGTTAATCAAGATTAAGCGCCTTTTAAATCTCTTTAAGTGGCGCTCACCTCTTAAAAATCCTCTTAAGGAGACACCGCGCGGCACTTAACCAGCCGGTCGGGGCCATTCCAGAGGTAATTAGCGTCCGACCGGCTACAGTTTGCTGTGCCGTGTGCGTATCTGGCGTATCGGAGACGGGTGCGCATCCGGGTTGCCCGGGTTGATTAGGCGTTTTTCAACGCGCGGGCGACCGCCTCCGGCACGAAGGCAGTCACATCACCACCCAACGACGCCACCTCACGAATAATCGTGGACGACACCGCACCGTAGCGGTCCTCACCGGCCAAGAACACCGTCTCAACCTGCGCCAAGTGGCGGTTCATACTCGCCATCGGAGCCTCATAGCTGTAATCCGTCGCCGAACGCAGACCCTTCACCAGAACCTTCGCACCACGCTCCGCCGCGTACTCGGCAAGCAGCACGCCCGGCGGAATCGGCTCCACGCCCACACCCTCAATGCCGAGCTCCCGCAAAGACTCACGCACCAGCTGCACGCGCTTCTCCAGGGAGAAACGGTACTTCTTGGAGCTATTGTGCGCCACGCCCACGATCACCTCGTCAAAGAGCTGAGCGGCGCGGGCAATGATTTCCAGGTGGCCGTGGTGCACGGGGTCAAAAGATCCGGGGCAGAGGGCAATCATGGCGGTTCCTTCACGAATAAATATCAGACGTTGGAATGACTAGATGCGGGCGAATTTAGGATGCGGGATAGCGTCATGCGGGCGAGCGCAGGCTGAGGCGGAAAGATTGATCGGTGAGATGAGACAGAAATCTTAGGCAGCGATCTCTTCAGCGTCCTCACCAGATTCGTTGCCGAACTCGTCGCCCGCTTGCTCCTCCACCTCGTCAGGCTCCACATAGTAGAGAACTGTCTCGCCGTGCTGACGGGTCGAAAAACAGTACAGGCCCTCGCCCCACACCGGCTCCGGATCGCGCGAAGAACGCTCCACCACGACCACGGCACCCTCGGCAAGCTTAGAGGTGAGTTCCTCCAGCAGCTCGCTGACCTGCTCATTTGGCACGGCGTAGGGCGGGTCAACAAACACCAGATCCCACGGACCGGAGACGGACTTCACGTAGGTCAGCGCCTGAGACTGCTGCACGTGTGCCACAGAACCGGTAGCGTCAGAAGGACCAGAGCCGGTGCACCCCATTGCCTTCTCCACCGCGGCAAGGTTCTTGCGAATCACCGCAACAGCCTTCGGGTACGTATCCAGCAGAGTCACGGAGGCTGCACCGCGCGAGAGCGCCTCGCAGCCAAGCGCACCCGAACCGCCAAAGGCGTCCAGCACACGGGCGCCACGAATAATGTCGTAGCTCTCTAGTTTGGAGAAGAGGGATTCCTTCACCCGATCGGTGGTGGGGCGAGTATTATCCCCCGGAACCGAGGTAAGGCGAACACCTCCGGCGGCACCGGAAATAATACGGCTCATAGGGATTCTCCTCTTAACTAGTGCGGTGTGTTAACGTCACGGTTTCGGTGGGTTATGGTCAAAGCAAGTTGGTGGGCGGGGCTGGCAGAGCGTTCTGCCCCGTTGAGCGCTTATCCCCTGCCGAGGAACGCCTCACGGTCAGCGTCCAGGGCACGGTCAATCGTACGCGCCAAAGACGGATGCTTAGCCAGCGTCGGATCCTTCTCCACCACCGAGCGGGCATCCTCGCGGGCACACTCAATAATGTCAGCATCGGCAAGTGCCCGCAAGAAGCGCAGAGTGCTCTTTGAGCCCGATTGTGCAGCACCCAGAATATCACCCTCGCGGCGCTGCGCCAGGTCGATACGAGAGAGCTCAAAGCCGTCCGTGGTGGAGGCAACCGCATCCAGGCGCTCGCGGGACACGCCACCTGCCTCCTGGCGGGTAACCAGCAGGCAGGTGCCCGCGTAGCCGCCGCGGCCCACACGACCGCGCAACTGGTGTAGGCCCGAGATGCCAAAGCGGTCGGCGTCCATGATAATCATGAGCGTAGCGTTCGGAACGTTCACGCCCACCTCAATGACGGTGGTGCTGATGAGCAGGTCAATTTCACCGCGTTCGAAAGCGGTCATGACGGCCGTCTTCTCCGCCGGGTCCATGCGTCCATGCAGGGTGCCGATACGCACACCGATGAGGGCGTCCTCAGCGCTCAGGTACGAGTACATTGAGGCGACCGAGGTCAGCTGAACCTTGCCGTCGCTGCTGGCATTACCACCCTGACCGAAATAGCCCTGGGCTGAGTTGCCCGTGCCTGTTCCCGCACCATTCAGGCTGGATGCGCCAAAGAACGCGGCACCTTCCTCCAGGCTGTCGCCGTCCTCCCCAATTTTGGGTACGACAACATACACCTGGTGGCCCGCGTCGATTTCTTCGCGGGCACGCCTCCACAGCCGGGATGCCCAGGCAGGCTTCTCGGCGAGGGGCACCACATGGGTTGAGATTTTCTGGCGACCGGCGGGCAGGGTGTCGAGCACGGACACATCCAGATCACCGAACACGGTCATGGCGACGGTACGCGGAATGGGCGTTGCGGTCATGACTAGGCGGTGCGGCAGAGCGCCGTCAGTGCCGCGCAGACCGTCGCGTTGCTCCACACCAAAGCGGTGCTGCTCGTCCACGACGACCAGACCCAAATCGTGGAAGCGCACCTCATCGGAAAGCAGGGCGTGGGTGCCAATCACAATCTGGGCGGCGCCGGCGGCGAGCTCCTGCAGTACCTTGCGCTTAGCGCGGGTACCCATGGAGGCGGTCAGCAGGCGCACACGCACACGGCGGGGTTTCTCCCCGCTCCTCCAGGGAGTTTCATCGGCAGAACCGGCGGCTGAATCGTCAGTATCAGAGTCTTCGGACGCCGCCATATCCCCCAGGATGTCTAGTACCGAACGCAAATGCTGCTCAGCGAGCACCTCGGTCGGGGCCAGCATCGCGGACTGGCCGCCCGCATCAGCAACCTGCAGCATGGCACGCAGAGCCACCACGGTCTTGCCGGAACCCACATCACCCTGTAGCAGGCGGTTCATGGGCGATTCGCTCGACAGATCGGCGGCAATCTCAGCGCCTACCTTCTGCTGCCCCTCAGTCAGCTCGTAGGGCAGAACCTGAAGCAGCTGATCGGCGAGTCCACCCTCCACGGTGGGGCGCGGCTGAGTCAGGTGCGCGGCACGCACCGAATGCAGGCGGGCAAGCGCACTCTGCAGCACGAATGCCTCGCGGTAACGCATCTGCGCCTGCGCGGCACGCCAGGTGTCCTCCGATTCGGGGGTATGCAGGGCGCGATACGTCCACTCCAGCGAGTGCACCTTGCGGGCGCGACGAATCGTGTAGGGTACCGGGTCTTCGAGTTCTTTGAGCGGCACCTTTTCGAGCAGCTGCGCCATGTAGCCGCTGATGCGGTCGGTGGGTAGCTTCACTGGGGCGCGGTAGACGGGCACGGGGGCGGTGGCGGCGTCGGTGACGTCCGCGCCGGAGGCGTCCTTCGATAGCAGGGCGTAGTGCGGGTTGGTGAGGGTGTATTCGCCGCGGTAGATGCCGACCCTGCCGGAGAACATCATGGTTTCGCCCTCACGGATTTCACGGGCGGCAGTCCAGGCGTTGAAGAAGGAGAGCTTGATCTGCGAGCCGATGAGCGCGCCGGGGTTCGTCATGCTAGGTGCAGGCACGCCAAAGAGGCCTCCCTGTGCAAAACTATCCTGTGCAAAACTATCCTGTGCAAAACTATCCTGTGCGAAGCTATCCTGACCGTAGCTGTCTGCGTAACCGCTGTAGGAGGCGGGTTGCACTCCCCTGCCCTGTATCGGGTTCTGGGCGCTGGGAATCTGGGCGGCTGGGTTCTGCGTGGAGTTAGCGAGCGCGTTGATACGCGGGTTGTGCATCCCGGTTGCTTGCCAGTTCTGCGCGGGCGCACCGGATACTCTGGATACGCCGGATGCACCGGGGCGGTTAGCGCGCCCGGGCACCACGGATACAGGACCGCCAGCCCCAAAATTAGCGGCACCAAAACCTGCGGGTGCATCCTGCCCGGTGGCGTCGGAAAGCCGGTCAGTGATGGTCACTTCCGTGATTTTGCCGCGGCGCGCCGCCATATTTCGGGTGCTCACGTGCACCACGCGGGCGATGATGGTGACGTCTTGGCCCTCAACGAGTTTTGCGAAGGAGCTGAGCTCACCGCGCGGCAGGTACTTGCGAGGGAAGTAATCGAGCATCTCCCCGACGGTGTGCAGGTCCAGGTGCGTGGAGATTGTCTTGGCGCTGGGCGCGGGTAGGTACTTTTTGAGCGGCGCATTTTCGATGCGGTCTTCGGAGGCGTAGCGCGCCAGGGCACGGCTCTTAGCCTCCGCGGTAGCTGATGCGGGCTTCTCAGCCACAACCTTCTCAGTAGTTGCCTTCTTCGTCGAAGCTTTCTGGGCGGGGGGTTTCTGTGCAGGCGTTACCTTCTTGGATGCGGTTTTCGGCGCTGCGGTTTTCGGCTTTGCCGGGATTTTCGATGCCGAGGCTTTAGAAGCGGGAGCTTTCTCCGCGGGCGCAGTCTTCTTCGCTACAGCCTTTTTAGGTGCAGGCTTTTTGGTCGCGGACTTTTCAACTTCTACCTCGGGCGCGCTCTTCTTCGGCGCAGGCTTCTGCTCGGCCTCTTCGCTCGCTTTCGTTATCTTCTGCGGGCGCGCCGAAGTAGCCCGGGCGGCAGTTTCGCTCTGCTGCGGGTTGGGGTCGTTCTGAGCTAGTTCCTTCTGTGCAAGTTCCTTCTGAACTGCTTTCTTCTGAGCTGGCTTCTTCTGAGCTGGCTTCTTCCGGGCGGGCGCTTTCCGGGCAGGTTCCTTCGGTTGCTGTTCATCCGGCTGAGTTGCCTGCCGCGCCGCAAACGCAATATCAACCAGCTCGTAGATAGCGTCGTCGGTCATGGTGTGCGCTGCGGGGCCCAGCGAATGCTTGAGCGTCTTGAGCGCCTTACGGTAGGGGGCACTGGCGCGCTGCGCGGCGCGTTTGCTCAGCTCAGCGCGGCTCACCTCGCCTCGGGCGTAGGCGGCAAGATCACGCACGGTCAGCTCGGCGGTGGTGCGGAGCTGCTCATCGCTCAGTAGCGGCGCGTCTTTTTTCCCATGATGAGCTCGGGTCGCAGAACCGGCACGGGTATGCTCGACACCCGCTGAATCTACGGGCTCACCCTGCGCTACTTCAACCTTCGCAGGTTTAGTATTTATCGGCTTAGTTTTTTCGGGCGCAGGCTCAGGAAGCCCCAAGTCCAGGGCTTCCTGCTGCGGGTTCACGGAACGTCGGGCGGGGCTCATACGCCGCCCTCCGCACCGCACGCGTGGTCGGTGTGGTGACCATCCGCGAGGGAAGAAATACGCTCATCCGACCACTGACCGTAGCCCATAATCAGCTCGCGGGCGGGGTCGATGTCGGGCACATGCACGTGCAGTGTCCAGAGCCCAGCCGCCATGTCCAGGGGCGTAATAAGCAGGCTGTCACCCATGGCTTCAAGTTCAGGGCGCAGCTGCGCCAGGGCCAGAGGTTCGCAGCTCAGTGTACCCATGAGCTCCCAGCCGCTCTGCCCCACCTGTTCTGTGTGCTCAGCAGATTCAGAGCCCGTTCGCACCGCATCTACTGCAGAAGGCGCACGGAGCATGGACTCCACCTGCGCCTCGTTCAGGGTTGCTCCCTCCCAGCGCGGGTTGGAGTGCACCACGGCAAGGTAGAACCCGAGCGCACCGGCATCCACGAAACCGGCAAGCTCTGGCGAGGGCGGAAACTGCGCGGTACGTTCCAGGGTGGCACACATCAGCACACGTCGACGCTCTTTCAGCGCCTCGTCAGCGGCTTCTGCGTCCTGTAATGCATCGTAGTGTGCGTCCAGGCGGGCGAGCTCCACCATAACCGACAGCATTGTGGAGGGCACCATCTGCTCCCCCACGCTGGCGCGAATCCGCTCCGCCGCGAACGCCATCGCGCGTGCTTCCGCGTGGGCGTACTCCAACTTCACCTCACGGTGCTTCGGCAAGCAGCCGCTAGCAATAACGCGCTCGTAGTCTGCCTCCAGGGCTCGCACGAGCGGCAACTCATCGGCTGCGTCACCGAGCTCCCGAGCAAGGTTTCCAGGCAGGAACCAGTAGCTGCGCACTGCCTCCAGCGCCCAGGCACAGAGCAGAGTCCCCGAGTTGCCGCGCGCCACGCGGGATGCGCGCATAATCGCGTGCTCGTAGATACCGCCCAGCTGAATCCACAGGTCGGCGAGGGTTTCGGCTTCGGAGGCACCCGCCGACTCGGGCACGCACGCACCCTCCCCGCCAGGAATTTCGTTAGCTGGCAGAACCTCACCGGACAGAACCTCACTAGGAAGAATTTCACTGGGCAGAACCTGCTCCATACCCCACTCAAACTCTTCAGTCAGGGTCAGCAGGGTGTGGGCGATATTGGAGCCGGTGTCCTTATCGGGCACGGGGAACCCATTGAGTTCATTGAGCGCCTCACGGTAGCGTTCGATGGTGGTGCGGGCGGCGGTGGACCACGCTATACCGAAGCGGTAGGCGCGCACGCAGGCGCGGCGGTAGATCTCGCGCTCTTCGGTGCGCTGGTTCTGTTCTGCGTTCACGCTACCCTCCCTATCAGTTTCACCTGGTTCTCGGCTGATTTCTCAACTAGTTCTCGGCTAGTTCCTGACTGATTTCTCAGCGTCCGCGGCACGGGCGGTATCCAGCCTATTTCGTACTTCTATTCTAGTAAATTTTCGGTTAAATGTACGGTATTGTCCGCCATTTGTCCCGCGGAATGAAAGCACAGAGGGAACGCACAAACCGCACGCACCTCACGGCCCTCAACCAAGCTCCTACGCGGAAGCTCCGTAGTGCTCCCAACCCATGCCGTCCAGGGAGCGGCCGTCCATCACGACCGCCGCGCCGGTTACCGTATCGTGGCGGCGCTCGGCACCGTAGAGCTCAGCACTCAGACCGCGCTCCGGCACGTCCGCAACGCAGGTTCCCAGGGGCACGAACTCTTCGGGTACTTCACTGGGGAAGGTCGCCAGCAGACCGTGGTCTTCTCCACCGACCAGCACGAAGGCGCGCGCCAAGGATGCAGGGCTCTCCCCCGCCTCATTGCGCTCACCAATCGCCAGTAGCAGGCGTGCCAACGGTAGTAGCGGCTCGGCGAACGCATCCACGGCGGCGCGGTCAAGGCGCATCTGCACCCCGGAGGCGGCGGCAACTCGTCCAGCGTCCTTGACGAGGCCATCGGAGAGGTCCAGCATGGAGCTTGCCTTGTGCTGGCGTGCCACCTCTCCTGCGGGGATGGGGCTGACGGGGTGGTGCTGCGAGTCGACGGCGCGCTCGCAGACCGCGAGCATCTGCGCGGCGTCTTCGGGGGTGAGAGTGCGGGCAAGCTCGATGAGTCCTTCGGGAAGAGCAGCAAGTGCAGCCGAACCTTCAGCCTGCTTCTCAGTGTGCTTTTGAGCCCACGCTTGAGCCACCGCACTCAGTGCCACCTCAGCATCCTGACCTGCAGCAATGGCACATAGCAGTGCCGTAGCGGGTAGGGAGAGCGGGTTGAGCAGCAGGCGCAGACCGGCATCGGACCAGGCGGTACGTCCCGCCAGGGCGATAGTGTCACCGGGTCGCGCACCGGAGCGCAGCACGGCATGATCCGTGTAGCCGAGGGCGGTAACAGTCACCGACATTTCGGTGGAGTCGCCAATATCGCCGCCGCCAATCACGCATTCGGTGGCTCCACAGGCATTGATTCCATCCACAATGCCGTGGGCGAAGCCGTCAATCCAGCCGTAAGGAGTGCTACCGGGCAGACTCAAGGAGATGAAGAGGCTTGCCGGGCGTGCACCCATGGCGGCAACGTCGGCAAGGTTCTGGGTCGCGGCTTTGCACCCCACATCGTAACCGCTGCTGCGGGCGGGTTCCAGAATGAACTCGCCACCCTCACCCGTCCGCGCGATGCCGCCGGGCCAAAGGTTCATGAAGTCCTGGTCCTCAACGAGAGTGTCGGTGGTGACCACTGTACGCTGACCGGGTGCGGGCGCGGCGAGGACGGCACAGTCGTCGCCGGGACCCACATCGAGGGGTTCAATGTGCCCAGCCTGGCGTGCCGTAGCGGCGACCTGCTCGTTGTGGGCGTTGATAATCGGCATGAAAGCGCGCAGAACGCGGGACTCCCCCAGCTTTGAGAGAGGTGTCTCTCGCATGGGGTTGTCCCGCGTATCGCTAAAAGTCTGAGGATTCACATCCTCTATTATCGCGTATTCTTACGCGTTATGTTCGCCTTATGCTCCGCGGCTGAAGTAGCGGATTGCCAGAGCAATCAGCACCAGACCGATGAGTGAGAAGAGAATCAGCGGTGCAATGCCGGAAAGTCCGGAATCGTCAGCGTCCGCATTCTTCACGGCCTGCTCCTGGGCGGCGTTCGCGCCGTCAGCCTTTGCCACGCTCTTTGCGGAGTGGCTGACGATAGCCGAGGTGGAGGAGCTGGACGACTTCGAAGCTGATGCCGAGCTTGAGAAGTTCGAGGGGCTTGCCTCCTGGGAGTGGTCTTCGTCGGTCGTATTGCGCGAGAGGTATCCAGCAACCCAGTCTGCCGCCCCCGGGATGGAGTCATTCGAGCCATTATTGGCTGCGATTCGTCCGAGGGTGGTGCCGCCAGAACGCAACGGATCATCCTCGTCGTCATCAAGCCCGTCATTCGGTGCCTTGGTACTCGATGAAGAGCTTGAAGATCCCGAAGAGGAGATGGAGGATTCAGAGGAACCGCCCGGTCGCGGAAGCTCAATCGAAATAATGACATCTTCCCCAGAGATTTCCTGACGGTTGCCGGGAGTGGTCACCTGGTTGTTCGCCGGAGGAATCGGAGCAACAGGCTCAGTCTCGACCGGAGCAACCGATTTGGAGTCCGAGTCGTTACCTGTGTCCTTTACCGGAGCTACGGGAGCTACCGGAACCACGGGGATTTCTGCTTCCTTAGAGGGTTCCTGAGTTGACGCGGGCACTACCGGAGCCTGAGTCGGCTCCTCGGAGGGTGCCTCGCTCGGTTCCTGAGTCGGTTCGGGAGTTACATCCTTGGTCGGCTCCGGATTCGGTTCGGGAGTATGCTCCGGTTCCGGAGTCGGCTGCGGTTCCGGAGTAGGCTCTACCTTCGGATCAGAGGTGGGTTCCGGGGTCAGCTCGGGAGTTACGTCCTTAGTGAACTCAGCGGTAGGCTCTGCCGTAGGTTCCGGGGTTACGTCCTTAGCGAGCTCATCGGTAGGCTCTGCAACAGGAGCTACAGTGGGCTCGGCAGTCGGCTGTACGGTCACGTCCGGAGTAGGTGTCGCGTCCAGAGTGGGCGTAGCGATCGCAGAAGGTTTAGCACTAGCAATGGGCTGAGGGTTGGAAGAAGTGCTAGGCTGAGCGGTGGGCTCTGACTGCGCGTTGTCAGTCTTATTGTCCCCCTGCTCGGTGGGCCATGCGCTTATGGTAGTAAGCGCGGGTAATACCGTCTGGGAGGAGGATGCCGCGGTCGCGGCGGAATCCAGGGTTTGTTCTGCGGTGCCAACAGGGTTCGGCGGAAGCTGTGATGCTGCCTCCTGCATATCTTGAGCAAACGAGGCTACGCATGGACTTCCGGAAGCAACCAGTGCTGTCGCCAGACTCGCAGAGACCACCTTACGGCTTCGTTTTCCCAAAGGTTGTCCTTGACTTTCTAATACGTTGTGAGTGAATAGATATCCGGTCATTAGGTAAACCGGAGTTGCCTTCGTCTATTCTACCGAATCAGCTTTTTCTTCATTACTCATTTTAGTGCTTTCCTGGCAAGCTTTGAGCTTTGCCAAGTGCTAGGACTACCTAGCGAATCTTTTCGCCATCTAGAAGCATTATTTCATGCACTTATGAACAGAATTACATTTCACCCTATCAATGCCGCTTTAGAACTTACACTCCCCCATTGGAGTACCCCAAGATAGACATTAGTGATTTGCTCATGAATGAAAAACAAGCGATTCTCATCAGCATATATGCGGGAAATACATACCAATTCACCGTTTTCCCCGGCAACTAACTTATCAGCCGCGCAAGAAACGCCCCGATGCAGAGTCTCAAGAATCCGCACCGAGGCGCCTTCCAGCAGGGACACTCCTCCACCGTTAAATATTCATACGCTGAGCGTCAGCTCAAGAACTTAGCCCACTCAAAGCTTAAGCACTCTCTAAAACTAGCGCAGACCCAAGGGGCGTTCCATCGCCAGGGTCAGCAGCTCGCTAATCAAATTAGTGTAGGAAATACCAGTGTTCTCCCACATGGTCTTGTACATCGAAATCGGGGTGAAGCCGGGCATGGTGTTCACCTCGTTAATGATCAGGCGGCCATCCTCGGTGTAGAAGAAGTCCGCACGCGACAGGCCCTCGCCATCCAGCGCCAAAAACGCCTTCACAGCCAGCTCACGCAGACGATCTTGCACATCCTGCGGCAGGTTCGCCGGGCACACGGTCACAGCAGAAGACTCAGAAACATACTTCGCCTCAAAGTCGTAGAAGCCGTGGTCCTCGTCCACAACCTCAATCTCACCGGGGTAGGATGCGCGAGGCATCTCGCCGTGGTGACCATCAAGCACAGCGCACTCAATTTCACGGCCCGCAATACCGGCCTCAATAATAATCTTCGGATCGTGGCAGCGAGCCTCTTCAATCGCCGGCACAAGCTCCTCCACCGAATCCACCTTGGTAATACCGAAAGAAGAACCAGCACGAGTCGGCTTCACAAACATGGGGAAGCCCAGCTTCAGCACGCGCTCCAGAATCTGCTCGCGGTCCTCGTGCTCCCACTGGCGGTTAGTGACAACCTCGTAGGGTCCGACCTCCAGGCCAGCAGATTCGAAAGCAACCTTCATGAAATGCTTATCCATACCCACAGCGGATGCGGTCACACCGCAACCCACATAGTGCAGGTCAGCCATTTCCAGCAGACCCTGCACGGTACCGTCCTCACCAAATGGGCCGTGCAGTAGCGGGAAGACAACGTCCACCGGTGCGGTGCGGGTAACGTTACCCTCAGCATCCACCAGGGTCAAACGGGAATCACCGGCACCCATCGGCAGGAACACCTGCTGGGTACCCTCGGGAAACTCTGCGGTACCGCGTGTACCAGCGGTCAGCTCGGCGAGCTGTTGCTCGTCGGTCAGATACCAGCGGCCGTCACGGGTAATGCCGATAGTGATGACCTCATAGGCAGTGCGGTCAATGGCGCTCAGCACACCAGCGGCGGTAATGAGCGAAATGGGATGCTCGGAGGAGCGGCCACCGCACAGCAGGGCGACGGTCTTCTTCTCGGTCATATATTTCTCCTAGTCAATGTTCCCCTACCCTCAGAGCCGGAAGGTGGAACGGCAATGCGTCAATAATCCTAACGCACGAATACCGTCGCGGTCACTGATGCGTTTCTCACGCACAGGTCTTCCGCAACGGTATCCGTCCTCGGATGTCTACGTTCAATCTTCTTCTAGTATGTCCTGGCACACATCACTAATTAGGGGTTACCAGCACGCCAGATAGCTTCAAAACCTAGTGGCTCTCATGCTTGAGGCGGCGACCCAACAGCTGAGGCGCCAACTCCTCAATGCCAATACGACCCGAAAGCACAGCCACCACAGCCTCAACAATGGGCATCTCCACACTGTGACGACGAGCCAACTCAGCCACCACCGGCGCCGACTTAATCGACTCAGCGGTCTGGATCATATGCTCATGCAGGCGGTCAGGGGTAATACCCTGGGCCAGCAGGCGCCCCGCCGTGTGGTTACGAGACAGCGGCGAAGAGCAGGTCGCAATCAAGTCGCCCATACCGGCAAGACCGCTCATCGTCGCAGCCTCGCCACCCAAGGCCACCGCCAGGCGGGTAATCTCCGCCAGACCGCGAGTCATAATGGACGCCTTCGAGTTATCACCGTAATTGCGGCCCTCGCAAATACCCACGCAAAGGGCAATTACATTCTTCACCAGGCCACCAATTTCGGTACCCACCACATCCGTGTTGGTGTACGGGCGGAAATACGCGCACGCAATTGCGTGAGCAACAGACTCAGCTACCGGCAGGGTACGAGCTGCAACCACGGAGGCGGTAGGCTCCTCCCCCATGATTTCCTTCGCCAGGTTCGGGCCCGAGAGCACGCATACGCGGTGCGGAATATGACCAATCGCGCGCACATCAGCACCACGCAGAGCCATAGATTCTTCCAGCTCCTCAGTAATGACCTGCGACATGCGCAGACCCGTACCGGTTTCCAGGCCCTTCGCCAAAGACACCAACATGGCGTTCGGCTCAATATAGCGGGCGAAGCTCTGCAACTGCGAACGCAGAACCTGCGCAGGCAAAGCAAGAACCACCATATCGGCACCGGTCAGCGCGGCGGGGGCATCCGCAGTGAAGTGCATGTTATCTGGCAGCTTCATTCCCGGAAAATAGCGAGCGTTCTCGCGGGTGCGCTCGCACTCAGCCATCACCTGCTCATCACGACCGATGAGAGTCACGCGAGTGTCATCGCCGCGCTCGCGGGCAGCATCCGCTGCAATCTTAGCGAAAGCGGTGCCCCAGCTACCGGCGCCCAACACCGCAATAGACTGCACGGTTGCCGGAGGGGTAAATTCAGGGCTTGCTGCGGGGGTGCGTCCAAAGAAGGTCACGAAAACACCAGCTTCTCTTCCTTGTGAGGTCCTTAGGTGAGCCACCGAAGGCACCCGGTCGGGCACCTATCGGTGACTCTCATATGTTTCCCAGTGGGAATACTACTTTTCGTCCGGTTCGCCGAGTGGGCCACCGACCGGACCGGAGGGGGTGCCGGAGGCTTCACGACGCTTAGCGCGCGGATTCCAACGACCCTCAGGAGCCTTCTCACCGCGGATCTTCTCCAGCTCGGCGGTAATAGCATCCAGCATGGCGTCCGTGACCACGCCCAGTTCGGTGCGGGTGTGCTTAGCATCGGGGCTGATGTCCTCAACGAGGGAGGCAATATCCAGTGCCTTGCCAACCTTCACTTGGACGGTCTTGCGCGGGAACAGCGAAATCTTACGCTTCTCCTTGATGCGGCCATCCTCGCCGTCCTCATCCACGTAACCAAGAATCTGCTCGTCGCCCCAATGCGCCACCGGGTAGACGGGCGCGCCGGTCGCAAGAGCCAGACGAGCCGCACCGGTACGCGCCTGCATGGGCCACAGCTGCGGATCGTGGGTGGTGGTGCCCTCCGGGAAAATCACAACGGCACCGCCAGCCTCAACAATCTTGCGGGCAGTAATCAGGGACTTACGCGCATCCACCGAACCGCGAACCACGGGAATATGCGCAAGCTTACGCATAATGTAGCCGAGCACGGGAGCGCGGAAGAGTGAATCCTTCGCCAAGAAGCGCGGCAGGGCACCTTCAACGAAAACAGGGAAAGCCACAGTCACCGGGTCAAGCTCGGTGGTGTGGTTAGCCACGATAATGTACCCGCCACTCTTAGGCAGGTTCTCACGGCCGGTAATCTCAACATGCGCGATGAGCTTGTACAGCCCACGCGTAGCGTTACCGAGCACCTTGTACAGAGCGTCACCATAGGCGGTGGGCTCAATCTCAGACAGAGCCTGCTTTCCCTGCTGTCCGCTCACTAGTCCTGAACCTCAACTTCCTCGGGCTCAACAACGACTATTGCAGCATCGGGCTTGGGAGCCTTCGACACCTTGCGTGTCAGCACCTCAAAGTTGGCGCCCAGGCCCTTGAGCTTCTCCTCAAAGTTCTCGTAGCCACGAGCAATCAGCTCAACACCGCTCACGTGAGAGGTACCCTTAGCAGCCAGAGCAGCAATGATGTGGGAAAAGCCGCCGCGCAGATCCGGAACCTCTATGTCGGCACCGGTCAGCGGGGTGGGACCAGAAATAATAGCGGAGTGGCCGTACCCCTTACCCTCGAAACGGCAGGGCGTGCCACCCACGCAGTCACGCATGACGACAATATCTGCACCCATCTGCTTCAGGGCGTTGGTGAAGCCGAAACGTTCCTCGTACACAGTCTCGTGCACGATAGATGCACCCTTAGCCTGGGTCAGCGCCACAACAAGGGGCTGCTGCCAGTCGGTCATGAAGCCGGGGTGCACATTGGTCTCAAAGACAATGGGCTTCAGCTGAGCACCGGGGGTGCGCTGAGCCGGGTGGGTGAAGCGAATACCCTCGGCGGTCACCTCATACAGGCCGCCCATCTTGCGGAACTGGTTGAGGAACGCGGTCATATCCTTCTGATCTGCGCCGCGCACAAAAATATCGCCGCCGGTAGCCAGTGCAGCAGAAGCCCAGGAAGCGGACTCGTTACGGTCGGGCAGGGACGTGTGATCGTAGCCGGTCAGCTCGTCCACACCCTCAATGACGATGGTGCGGTCCTCATTGATGAAGATAATGGCACCCATCTTCTGCAGAACAGCGATCAGGTCAATAATTTCAGGCTCAATCGCTGCGTTGCGCAGGACGGTTTTACCCTTAGCTCGCACACCGGTGAGCAGAACCTGCTCGGTAGCACCCACGGAGGGATAGTTCAGTACAATCTCTGCACCCTTTAGGCCCTCTTCAGGAACGATCAGAGTGGTACCGGTTTCATCATCCTTTTCAACAACTGCGCCGAACTTGCGCAGAGCCGCCATATGGTAGTCGATGGGGCGGTCGCCAATCTTGCAGCCACCCAGGTTGGGGATGCGTGCGGTACCAAGGGTGTGCAGCAGCGGGCCCACCATCAGAATCGGGATGCGGGAGTTACCGCCGAAGAGCTGAATCTCCTCCGCGTTCTTTGCAGCGGTGGTTGCATCCTGTGCGGGGTTGAGGGTCAGAACACCAGCTTCGCGGTCGTAATCAACCTTTGCGCCGTGCAGCTCCACGAGGGTGGTAACGATTTCGACATCGCTCAGGTCAGGGACGTTACGCAGGGTCGAGAGGGTCGAACCGTGCAGTGCTGCGACCATCGCCTTGGGCACCAGGTTCTTGGCGCCTCGAACGTGGACCTCACCAACGAGCGGAGTGCCACCTTCAATGCGAAGCTTGCTGATGTTCTCAGTCATTAAAAATCCTTTATGGAGTCGGCTGGTTTAGGCCGAACTTTAACAGTGTGCCAATGCGCCGCGTTCTCATACGTACCCCTGCCGGTAGCAGGGTGAAACGGGCGCACATATTCATCATTATTCTAAGCCCTGTATATAGGTGCTCCAAACGATGAATAATCTTTGGCAGGGCCGACGAGGATTTTGCTCTGCTATGTATGTGAAGAATCGGTCTGAACCTTCAGATTCAGTGCCGAAAAATAAAAAAATACACAAAAAATCACAATAATACAAACATTTTTGGGTTCTTCGCGGAAATTTGACGTTAGTTTCGTCTTTTTAACGTCCGAATTTAAATTTGAGAGCAACCTCACCCCTACAATAGCGTGCACACTTGTGCCCGCTGAACGGCACCTCCGCTCTCTAGGAGGAGCCAATCAGCTCTACACTGCGGCATCGGCGCCGGCACCGCCTTTGCAACCGCGCAGTATAGAGTCCCACGGGAGAGCGCGGGGCGTGCATTCACCGCATACACCTTTGCGATAGTGCCCACCCAAAATGGTTCGGCTTCCTGATTCACTTCAACTTCAAAAATTCATCTCAACCTCACCGTTAAATATTCGAAAGTCAACTAAAAACCATGGGCACATCACAACCAACCACAGGTCACTTCGCGCCTGCATCCGCGAACTGCTGGAGGACCCAATATGACACATCACAACACTGCGTCTGCCATTTCACGCCGTCGCCTCGTACAGGGTGCGGCATGGAGTGTCCCCGTTATCCTCGCCAGTGCAGCCGTCCCTGCATGGGCGGCAAGTAGCGAGCCCACATGCTCCCCCGTCCTCACCCTCAAGCCAACCGCAACCGGCTTCGACGACAAGGCTGGTGCGTACACCGAATGGCTCGTTCCTGAAGGCGTTGGACGAGTACGATTCAACCTCGTGGGAGGTGCCGGCGGTGCCGCATCCTCCTTCACCCCCAGCTACCTGACCAATGTCACGAACGCGTCCCTGGCTGGCGGCGGTGCTGGCGCACAGCTCAGCGGCGTTCTGATGGTCAAGTCCGGCGATATCCTTCGCGTCTGGGCGGGTAACGGCGGTGTCGGCTCCGCAGCCGGCGCGCAGCCCGCATACGGTGGCGAAGGCTACGCAGCCGGTGGTGACTCCACCGGCTCCAGCACCGCAACCGGCAGCGCACAGGTAGTGGGCACCAGTAGCGGTTACGTCTACGGTGCTTCCGGCGGCGGATCCTCCGCTGTCGAGCTGGTCCGTGACGGTGCGGTCACCGTCGTGGCTGTTGCGGGTGCAGGGGGCGGCGGTGCCCAGCTGGGCACCCTCACCACCCACCAGCACGTCTTCAACGTACAGCCCAAGGATCAGCTGAACCCGGCACTGCGCGTGGCATTGGACCGCCGCGACGCATCCACTACCGCAGGCGGTAGCGCAGGCAGTGACTTGGGCACCGATAACACCGGTCAGGGCGGCATACTCATGGCAAGCCCCTACCAGGAATTTAAGCCTCTGGAAGAGGGGGACAAACCCTTCGATATGCGTTTCGTGGTCACCGGCGGTACCGCTGGTCGCTCCGGCACACCCGGCACCCTCGGTGAGGCACTGACCGGCATCCTCAACGAGAACAATGAGCTAAAGCTTCAGTCGATGTCCGACCCCTGGTTCGATTCGTACAGCTTCCCGCGCTACTACTTCTACGAGGGTGACTCCGTACATGAGGGCGAGAAGGGCACCGGTGGCGCGGACGCTACCGGCTCCTACCGCGGTAAGGGTGGCTCAGGCGCTCTACTCTCCCACACCCACGGCAGGCTCTCCCTCACTTCCGTAGCATCCGGCGGTGGCGCCGGCTATGGTGGAGGCGGCGCAGGTCTGAACATCTGGACTATCGGCGCATACTACGAGAGCGTTTTCGGCCGTCAGGTACAGTTCGAGGGCGAAGGCAACATCTACTCAATCAGCTCCCTGAGCAGTGGCGGCGGCGCGGGCGGCAGCTACATTAACTACGAGGTGGTCTCTGACTTCGCTCTTACCACCGCACAGAACGCGAACCCGACTGCAGGTGTGCGCTCCCCCGGTTCGGCGGCACTGTACAAGTGCGCCGAGAATACAACCTTGGAAACCCCCATCACTGAGGGTCCCTAATCTCTAGGCATTGAATAAATACGCCTCTCCGGGAGCTGATGCTCCGGGGAGGCACTTTTATCTGCGTGCCAAGGGTTTTAGGTACAGAAAAGCTCGAAGGCGGCGACTGATTCAGTCGCCGCCTTCGAGCTTTATATCCCTAGGTTTTAGAACGCTCGGCGTAGATATTCCCTATATAGAGTTCTCTACTTAGAGCTCCTGAGTGCGGGGCATCCAGGAGGGGCGCTTCGCCTCGTACGCCTCAATAGCGTCCAGGTTCTGCAGGGTCAGACCAATATCGTCCAGGCCCTCCATGAGGCGCCAACGCACGTAGTCGTCAATCTCGAAGGGAACAACCAGCGCACCCGCGGTTACGGTCTTGGACTCCAGGTCAACGGTGATTTCGGTGCCGGGCTCGTACTCCAGTGCCTTCCAGATCAGCTCAATATCATCCTGTGCAACCTGTGCGGTAACCAGGCCCTGCTTACCGGAGTTGCCACGGAAAATATCGGCAAAACGAGCGGAAATAACGACCTTGAAACCGTAGTCCTTCAGCGCCCACACCGCGTGCTCACGGGAAGAACCGGTACCGAAATCTGGGCCCGCCACCAACACGCTACCGTGCTTGTAGGGCTCCTGGTTCAGGATGAACTCGGGGTCCTTACGCCAGTTAGCGAAAAGGGCATCGTTGAAGCCAGTCTTGGTCACTCGCTTGAGGTAGACGGCGGGAATGATCTGGTCGGTGTCAACATTCGAAGAACGCAGCGGCACGCCAATGCCGGTGTGCTTAATAATGGGTTCCATAATGGCTCCTTAGCTATAGCGGCGTGCTAGGCCACGACGTCGGACGGGGCGGACAGGGTACCGCGTACAGCGGTTGCGGCGGCAACCACCGGGGAGACCAGGTGGGTGCGGCCACCCTTGCCCTGGCGGCCCTCAAAGTTACGGTTCGAGGTGGAGGCGCAACGCTCACCGGGTGCCAGCTGGTCGGGGTTCATACCCAGGCACATGGAGCAGCCAGCGAAACGCCAGTCGGCACCGAAGTCCTTGAAAATCTTGTCCAGGCCTTCTGCTTCAGCCTGTGCACGGACCTTCTGCGAGCCGGGCACGACCATCATGCGCACGTTCTCGGCGATGGTGCGGCCACGCACGATGTCCGCCGCGGCGCGCAGGTCCTCGATGCGGGAGTTGGTGCAGGAGCCCAGGAAGACGACATCCACAGGGATTTCCTTCATGGGGGTGCCCGCCTCCAGGCCCATATATTCGAGGGCGCGTTCTGCTGCGACCTTATCGTTCTCGTCCTCGAAGTCATCCGGGGAGGGAATGGCGTGGCTCAGCGGAATACCCTGACCGGGGTTGGTGCCCCAGGTGACGAAGGGTTCGAGCTCGTCAGCGTTAATGAAGATTTCCTTGTCGAAGATGGCGCCTTCGTCGGTGG
This sequence comes from Rothia sp. 27098_8_161, assembly GCF_041432905.1. Taxonomy (NCBI): domain Bacteria; kingdom Bacillati; phylum Actinomycetota; class Actinomycetes; order Micrococcales; family Micrococcaceae; genus Rothia; species Rothia sp. 27098_8_161. The sequence continues at coordinate 68,796 of NZ_JAPWAL010000005.1, forward strand.
GCAGGCTCTTCCAGTACTCGACTGCCTTGTCCCACTCTTCGCCCTTGGGTGCGTGCTGGCGGCCTTTGACGTACTCGAAGGTGGTCTCATCGGGGGCGACCATGCCGGCGCGGGCGCCCGCCTCAATGGACATATTGCACATGGTCATACGGCCCTCCATGGAGAGAGAGCGAATCGCGGAGCCACGGTATTCGAGCACGTAGCCCTGACCACCGCCGGTGCCGATCTGGGCGATAACAGCAAGGATGATGTCCTTCGCGGTCACACCGGGCTTGAGGGTGCCTTCAACATTGATTGCCATGGTCTTGAAGCGTGCCAGGGGCAGGGTCTGGGTTGCCATGACGTGCTCCACCTCGGAGGTGCCGATACCGAACGCGAGAGCGCCAAACGCACCGTGGGTGGAGGTGTGGGAGTCGCCGCAGACCACGGTCATGCCGGGCATAGTCAGACCCAGCTGGGGGCCGACTACATGCACGATGCCCTGCTCCTCGTCGCCGAGGGAGTGGATGCGCACGCCGAACTCTGCAGCATTACGGCGGAGGGTCTCAATCTGGGTGCGGCTGGTCAGGTCGGCAATGGTGCCGAAGATGTTGTCGGTGGGGGTGTTGTGGTCCTCGGTGGCGATCGTCAGGTCGAGGCGGCGCAGGGGGCGGTTCTCGATGCGCAGACCTTCAAATGCCTGGGGCGAGGTCACTTCGTGCAGTAGCTGCAGGTCGATGTAGAGCAGGTCGGGCTTGCCGTTTTCACCGGGGACGACGACGTGTGCGTCCCAGACTTTTTCTGCCAGGGTGCGCGGACGGGTGCCCGCGGTGGTTGCGTTCTGTTCGCTAGTCATGCTTTCTCCTGCTTGATGCGTTCCTACGGTGGATGCGTTCGGGGTGGTGCGTGCCGCCGGTTTTGGGGATTGAGAGGCGGATTATGTACCCGATGGGACCCTCAAACCGGTATTTCCCTGCGGCGTGTCGCGTATTTTTTCACGGATTCTTAGCCTGTGAGACAGACCGGAATCACCCCGAGATAGCGGGTGATTTATTGTGGGTTTACACTATGGCTCCGTAGTGATTTTGCGGGGTTGCACGCACTTTTCTGCGACTCTTTCACACATTTTCACCCATAAACCCACATAAACACTTATTATGACAAATTCATAATTTATCCCGTAGGGGGTGATTCCATCTTCAGCTGTGCGCCCGGAAGAGTCCACAAAGTCCAGGGCATCTTTCATATTCTGAGATAGAATATAAGAATGACTCTTTCCGCCTCACGTTTTAACGCATACGGAATGCGTCACCCCAACGCATCCACACACCACAACGCACCGATTGTCGACCCCGTCAAGCCGCCCGAACACATGGCCGCCGACGAGCAGATGGTAGAGGTAAACTCCCACGGCTCCTCCGGCGTTGGCGTACTCGACAAAGCGACCCTCATTCTTGATTGCCTCGAGGCAGGACCCGTATCTCTGGGCGACCTCGTCAAGGCAACCGGTCTGGCACGCCCCACCGCACACCGCCTCGCCGTGGCGTTGGCACACCACCGCCTCGTAGCCCGCGACGTGCAGGGACGCTTCATGCTCGGACCCCGTCTGGCCGAACTCGCATCCGCAACCATTGCTGACGAGCTCATCACCGTGGCAGACCCGATTCTGCAGAAGCTCAGCCTCGCAGCTGACGAATCCACCCAGCTGTACCGCCGCCAGGGTGACTGGCGCGTCTGCACGGCGACCGCGGCACGCCCCTCCGGCATGCATGAATCTATTCCGGTCGGCACCCAGCTGTCCATGCAGGCTGGCTCCGCCGCCCAGGTACTGCTGGCTTGGGAAGACCAGAACCGCATTGTTGAAGGCCTGCGCGATGCACACTTCAGCGCCGCCATGCTCGCCGCTGTACGCCGCATCGGCTGGGCACAGTCCGTGGGCGAGCGTGAGCGCGGTACCGCCTCGGTGTCTGCTCCGGTGTGTGCTCCCGGTGGCAAGGTGATTGCGGCAGTCTCTATCTCAGGTCCGGTGGATCGTATGACCCGCCAGCCGAACCGCAACTACCCCGAGCTGGTCGTCAAGGCTGCTCAGGCGATTACTGACGGTTTGCGTGAGCTTTCTGCTTCTCACTCGGCATCGAATGTTGAGGAAAGCTAAGGCTCTGTTCTGGATAGTTTTCATGAAAAGGATCCCTCTCCACCTCGATTTGAGGTGGGGAGGGATCCTTTTATGCGCTCTTAGCCTGATACTGTTTTTCAGATAATACGCCGCTAAATATCCAGCGCCTTGCGGTAGGAGTTGAGGCGCTTAGCTTCCAGCTGCACCGGGGCAACCACGCAGGACTGCACCGCCTTCTCAACACCGGTCTGCAGGCGACCTCGCAGCTTACGTCTGTAGTAGCGTGAGCCCATGGCGGTGAGCAATCTGCCCACCCCCGCCGAAGCGATGCCAAGGAGTATGCCCAGCAGCAGAAGCAGGGTCGGCAGGGGTACCGGGGAGCCTTCGGGGGTCGGGGCGGGCGGTAGCTGAATCTGCAGGTACGCCATGCCGGAGATGAGGGTCAGCCATCCGACGCCTACCAGGGCACTCAGTAGCGCGATCCACTGCAGCGCGTTGAAGAGGACCCAGGGGGCGCGGGTACGGCCCAGACCGTAGTCGATGCGCATCATGTCCCGTTCGAGCAGTTCGGGTAGCTCCGCCTCGCGGGAGAGAGCGGCTTCCTTCATACTGCGCTTCCACGGGTCTTCGACGCGGTCCGCCATCTGATTGCTGTATTGGCGCACGGCGTTCGCCATGCCTGCCTTCTGGGCGGCGCTCAGCGGGGGTAGCGAGGATGCCACCAGCTCGGGTGCATTCTCACTATCGGAGCCAAGCATACCCGAGGATTTCTCCGCTTTAGACGCGCTCTTTGTTTCGTCCTGCTGCCCCAAGTGCAGGCGGCGCAGGGGGTCAGCTTTCAGACGGCTCATCCAGCGGGTGAGGATCCAGCCGGTGTGCTGACCTGCGGCGCGACGGTAGGAGGCGGTTGCCGCCTGCAAAACCTGCTCTGCCTGGCTGGAAGTGTAGCACGCCTTCGCGAGCTTCTGTTCCGCTTCGAGGGCGTAGGCTCCGGCGAGCACGGCTCCCTCTCCCCCGGCATAGGTGCGCAGCTGGGATGCAGTGGCGTGCAGCTGTGCGTCGGTTCGTTGGAGGGATAGGCTCTTGGCGGCAGCTACCTGCGCGAGCAGGTCGCGTAGCACGTCGACGCCCTCACCGGTTCGTGCGGAAACGGCGATGGGTGCGGCGAGCAGGTGCGCTTCGGTGCCCTCAGCCTGAAGCAGGCGGGTGAAGGATGCGAGCACGGCGGGCACCTCGGCAGGTGCAAGCTTGTCTGCCTGGTTGAGCACGCAGAGTGCTTGCGCGCCGGAGGCGGCAAGCGGCACCATGAAGTCGCGGTGGATAACGGCGTCGGCGTATTTTTGGGGGTCGACTACCCAGACGAGTACGTCCACATAGCGCATCATGCGGGCGGCGAGGTCGCGGTTCGTGGTGGTGACTGAGTCAAAGTCGGGCATGTCCAGCAGAATGAGGCCGCCGGTGCGGGTACGCATTTCGCCGCGTCCGCCTGCTGCGCGGCGTATGCGGTTGAAGAGTCCGGGTGCCGGTTCGGTGACGGCGTTGGGTGCCGCCGCTCCCCCGGCTGCTTTATTGTTTCCGCCTGCTTCATTCCCCTCGGATACGTTTCCTTCGGCCGCGAGCGCCTGAGTTTGCGGGTAGACGCGCTTGTCAATGCCGAGCCAATCGAGCAGTTCTTCGCTGCCTTCTGCCTCCCAGATTGCCGCCTGCACGGTGCAGGTGGTCGGGCGCGTGGGGGCAGAGAGGGCGATATTCTGCCCGGCGATAGCGTTAAATAGCGTGGATTTGCCGCTACCGGTTGCACCGAAGAAGCCGATGACGGTGTGTTCGGTGGAGAGTTCGCGGCGCTGGCTGAGGCGTTCGAGGGTTTCTGCGGCGTCGAACAGGACGGTTTCGGGGACTCGTCCTTCACCGTAGCTAATGGCATCCTTCAGGGATGCAACGGAGCGCGCGAAGGGCGAGGACGCCACGACAGAGGTGGCGCCTCGCTCCGCGTTGCGCTCAGCGGCTTTGTTCTCGAGTTTCTTCTCGGGGGTAGTCATAGTGTATTTTTCTTCGTCTGTGGTGCGCGGTGAGGTGGTGCGCGGTGGAGATGATCTGGTGACAGGCGGTTGACCGCGCTACCCCGACTATGCTGTAGCCGACCAGGGGGTCTGCACGTCCTTTGCCTGGGCAGCTTGGCTCTGCGCGCTCATTTCTGCGGCGATTTTCTGCACCTGCTCGGCCGCACGATGAATGTCCTCAGCCTCAGCCTGCGGGTCGGTTTCTTCGAGTACAGCAGTGAAGGGCTGAGCATGCTCGGTGAGCAGATCCGCCATGCGTTCGAGCAGGTCGGTGCGGGCGCGGGTTGCCATGCGGCGCACCGCGTCTTCACCAAAGATGGACTCGAGCAGCTTGGTGCCGACCACGCCGCTACTGCCCGCAATACCCGCTTCAATACCGGTAATGCCGCCTGTGAGGCTGAACGCGGCGACCATGAGTATCACGGCGGTGGCGTTCACGCCCAGGGAGAGGAAGCGGGCGCGTTTGCGCTTGTCGGCGCCTTCTTTGCGGATCATTTCGAGGACGGAGCCCTGCCAAAGTCGAATCTGCTCGGCAACGGCTGCGGAGAAGATGTCGTCGGCGGACTGCACCTCACCCTTAGCTTCTGCATTCTGTTTGGACGCGGCAGAGACAGTCTGTGGCACATCCAGGCGCGCAACTAGCGAGCGCCCGGCGCGGCTGGCACGCCAGCGGGTGCGGGTGTTTTCGGAGGCGCGGGCGGCTGCATCCAGCACGACGGCGTGGATGCCACTTTCGAGGGCGTCTTCTACCTTCTGGGCAGCGGCGGGCTGACCGCGCAGGGCGGAGCCGACGCGGTCGCGCAGGCGACCGATGGTGCTGTCGAGGGATCGGAAGAAGTCGCCGGTTCCCACGAAGTCGTGCCAGCGTGAGAGTACTTCGCCGCGTAGCAAGGAGCCATCGGAGAGGGCACCGTCGATGGTCGTCAGCGCATCTTCGTATTCTTCGGCTGCGATGGCGGCAAGCGACTGGTGTGCCACCTGCTGACGTGCCTGTTCGGCGGCGAGCACCTGCAGGTTACCGGCGAGGGTTTCGACGGCACCGGCGAGGGTCTGCCGGGCGATGGCGGCGCGGGCGGGCGCGTCGGCGCCGAGTTCGCGGATCCACAGGGTCAGCGGGGCAAGGCTGACGGGTGCGAGCATGCCGCTTTCATCGCGCGGCTGTTCGGTGACGGTGTGAATCAGTACGGCGTGGATTCCGGCCTCGTCGAGCATGCGTCGCAGGTCTTTTTCGATGGCTTCTTCATCACCTTCGGGCACGCGGTTGAGCACCACGACAATAGCGATGGAGCGTGCGGCTGCTTGGTGGAGTAGTTCCCAGGGCACGGCGTCGGCGTAGCGGTTGGCGGTGGTGACGAAGAGCCACAGGTCAGCGGCGGAGAGTAGCTCCTTGGCGAGGGTCCGGTTTTCCTCGGAGACGGAGTCGATATCGGGTGCGTCAATAAGCGCGATGCCCTGTGGTAGTGCCGAGGTGGTAATAGGAATGAGGGCGCGCGCAATCTTCGGGTCGAGGCCGGGTAGTGCCTGCACTCCTGCGTTCATGCCGGAGGTGCGGGTGCGCGGCAGGGTGGGTAGGAAGCGTTCGGGTGACAGAGCCTCCTCATCTTCTGCGCGGTGCAGGAGTACGGGGTGGCGGGTGGTGGGTCGAATCGCACCGGACTGGGTGAGCGGCTCGCCGAGCAGGGTATTGACGAGGGTGGATTTGCCGGCACCGGTGGAGCCTCCGACCACGATCGTGAGGGGGTTGTCGACGCTGGCGCTACGCGGCAGGATGTAGTCATCAAGTTGGCGTGCGATGGCGGCGAGCAGGGTGCGCGCGGTGGCGGTGCCGTGCTCGCCGGTGCCGTCGTGGGTGACGGTGTAGGGCGCGCCAGGGGTTTCGCTGGCTTCTACGTCGAGTGGGAGGGGGATTCGAGTGAGCAGTTCGCGAGCTGCTTTGAGCTGCGCATAGTCAGTGGTAGTCACAGCGCTATTGTCCCATAGGGCGCACCTGCTTCATGCCATGTTTGGGTGTTGGCGCGCCGCCATCTTCTTACTCTCACATCTGGTACAGCTTTGAGTGCGCCCGCAAGCGCGTGCAGCAACACTGCAGATTCTCATTCTCATTCAGTAGTAGAGCCTCCCCCCCCCATCTCAGCACCGCAAGGTTCTCAGGAGGTACGGTCAAACTCCTAGCGTAGAGTCCCTAGCATTCGCCAGGTAGAGCCCCTGTCGGTATCGGCTTTGGATGGCTGGTTTCTACGAATAACCACCCCTGTGGCTAACTCTGAACCATCCACGAATACTCCGAGTGCACAGCCAACACCTCACATGAGTAGCCTCTCGAAGGCGACTCGTTACATTCGAGACTCAGCCTAAAGCTTCTTTCCATCCGTGCCTTGAAGAACCCTCCATATTGGGTGATATGAGGCACGGATGAGGGCTTTTATTTGTGTGCCACGCGCGAAATCTATAGGCTAGGGCTAGATGAGGTCGGCCCATTTTCGTCTCAATCCGTGTCTACCCGCCCCGCGGGTGACTGCTTCGCATCCTCCTGTAGGGGCGATGTTAGGCTGAGGATTAGGATGTGAGCCCTTCACTTATCACCGATATTTCCGCATCACAGCACATTCAAGGGGATCACTATGATTCACAGCCGCCGCCACTTTATCGCGCTCACGGGCACCGCTGCCATGGGTACTATGCTTGCCGCTTGCGGTTCCAAGAAGACTGCGGAGGCGACCGCCTCCCCCACTGCTTCCGCTACGATTGCGGGTGCCTACGACAACCTGTCGGGCGAGTTGAAGTGGACCAAGTACATTCCCGGTCATGGTGCAGCTCCGATGAGCAGTACCGATCCGGAAACCGGTCAGGTGTACACGATTGAGCCTACTGCCGGTCCTGCTAGCACAGATTCTAAGGCAAGTGCTGTGCCCATCCCCATTGAGGATGAGAGCATGTACGACAAGAACGCCCGCGGTCTGCGTGCCACTTTCGCGTATTTTGCGGCGGCGGTGAACTATGCCCGTATGACCGGTGAACCCGGTCCGGCTCTGCAGGTGGTGCATGAGCATAATTCTGTTCAGCGTGCTTCTTTAGAGAAGCTGCGTGCGTTCTATGCGCCCGGCACGAACTGGTTGGTTGATGGCGAGTGGACTTTCCGTCTGACCGAGAAGCAGCCGACTATTCGCGGTACTAAGTATTCGTGGGCGTGTTCTGTTACTCAGGCGCACGGCTTGCAGGTTGAGAAGTCGACGAACGCTACCAAGCCCCTGGAAAATACTGAGGCTGCGGGGATCACTGCTCTGTACGCTGAGTACGATGAGGAGGCGAAGCGCTGGTTGGTGATTGCGCCTCAGCAGTATGATCCTGCGTTGACTCCGAAGCCTACTCAGACTCCGCGTGCTCAGCCTTCTTCGACCTATACCCCGACGGTGACTGATGACAGCACCGTGGCGGCTAATGGTGGCGCGAACGCCGGTGCGAACACCTCGGGTAACGGTGCCGCGCAGGGTACCACAAATAATGGTGCTGCGCAGGCGCCTGCCACCCAAAACAGTGGTGGACAGAACGGCGGCGCACGACTGGACACCGGCTCCCAGAATGGTGCGGCGCAGAATAGTGGCGCGCAGAACGGTGGAGCACAGGATCCTCAGCCTGCCGTTGCGACGGCTCAGCCGAGTGTAGCTCCCGGCGCTCCTGAACCCGGTGTTGCTCAGCCCGGTGCCGCTGGTGCAGATACTGCTCCCGCCGGGGGCGCCCAGTAGCCCCTCCGCTATAGACCAATGAACGCGTCCTCTCCTTCACTATGTCCTGTGCCCCTTCGCTGCCCTGCTGCCACTGGTTGCGGTAAGTTCGCTGATGGGCGGCATATCACGCTCAATCGAGCGGTGGTACACACGGGTGTGAAGGCGAGGGCGCGTTATACTTAGGACTGTCTCTAGAGGGATATCCGCGTGTGATATCCGTTCAACGAGGCACACTCTCACTCGTCTCTCACCTGAGATTCTCACCTGAAAGGTACTCCGTGGCGCTTTTCCCTTTGACCTCTGGGCTTTCTGGTAGTTCCGCTACCGGCATCAGCCGCCGTTCTGCTCTGCGTTACGCCGGTGCGGGCGTTGCAGGCGTGTCATTGAGCGCCCTGCTGGTTGCCTGCGGTGGCTCTTCCCCCACCACCGAGGACACTGACGTGAATACCCCTCAGTTTTCCTCCTCTGCTTCTTCGCGCACTGACTTTAGCGGCGAGGTAACCTTCGATAACTATGAGAATAAGGGCATTTTCGTTCCGGCGACCGAGTCTGCTCCCGCACAGAACGTGCCGGTCCCGAAGCGCCCGCCGAGCGCTTCGGAGAACTCGGTGCAGGGTCTGTACGATTCGATTGCGTTTGTGTATGCGGCGATTAACTACCTGGTGTTGACCGGTGATGCAGCTCCGCTACGTGAGTCGAAGGCTGATGAGAAGTTCGTTGCGTCGTTCTCATCGTTCATGGATGAGTCGGATGAAAGCTCGCAGGTGCGTAACTGGTTTGTGTCGCCGAAGGTGACGATGTCTGCATTCACTGCTGTTCCGACCTTGGTGAAGAAAAGCGTGCAGTGGACTTTCGATTTGGTGATTGATTTGGGTCCGACCGTTGTGGTTGAGGGCGCTCCTGCGGAGATGTCTGAGAAGGTTCGCCGCACTGAGCGTGGCCTGGTGGTTACAGGTGTACGCGACGATAATGATTGGACTTTGACTATTCAGGACGAGTATGAGGCTCAGGCTTCAGCTCAGCCTAAGAATGGTGGCGCTAACTTCGGTAATGCTGGCAATTCCGGTACCTCCGGTAATGGCGGAAATTCTAATGGTGAGAACCTTTAAGCTCTCAGATGGATGAGGCATCATGCCCTAACTCGCACTCGGGTTAGGGCATGATCTGTTTTACTCTGGTAGTAACTAGCTTTCCTGGATTGAAGGTTTTTCTCTTATGTCTTCTTTTTCTCAGTCTTCTCTCTCTCGCCGCTCCCTGCTGCGCCTGGGTCTGGGCGTTTCTGCTGTTGCTGGTTCTGCAGCACTATTGAGCGCTTGCGGTTCGGGTGGATCTAGCCGCCAGTCTGGTTCTCAGGGCGGTAACCTGAACGGTTCTAAGTCGAGCACTAACCCGAATGGGTACAGTGATGATGGTCAGAACTATTCGGGTCTGGTGGAGTACACCCACTATGAGGGCACGCTGAGTTATGAGCAGGGCGCGGTGGAGCATCCGCCGCGTAATGCTCCGAAGCCGAAGGTGACTGATGCTTTGTCGGTAAATACGGTGACGGGTTTCCATGAAGCGATTGCTTATTTTGCGGCGGCCATGGATTATCTGGTGAAGACCGGTAGCACGGATGCGTTCTCGACCGGCATTCTGTTGTCGTCAAAGACTCGCTCGGAGGTGGATGCCCTGTCGGCTTCTATTCTTGCGGGTGTGGAGAAGGGGTCCTGGTATGTGAATCCGTCGGCTTCCTATGCGCTTTCGAGTGCGCAGCCGTCCATTATGAGTGATGGCAATCTGCTGTTTAAAGCCAAGTACACTCTGGACTTCGGTACGGATGCGGTGGCTGAGGGCAAGATTCAGCCGGTGGTCACCTCCGCGAGTACTTCTGCTGAGCCTACTGAGTCTTCTGAGGATGCGCTGGTGTCTGATGCGCCGTCCCCCACTGCTTCTGCGACGGCGGCGGATCCGGTTTCTCAGGTGACGGTTCAGGAGTGCGATTTCCGCGGCCGCTACCATGCTGATTCTAAGATGTGGGAGCTGAGCGTAGCGTACGGTACGACACTCCAGGGAGGCGCTACTCAGGGCACCGCGAGCGCGGCGGTATCCGGAGCAGCATCTGCTTCCGAGTCTGTTTCGGGTTCTGCTGAAGCTTCCGCCACCTCCGCGGCGTCATAGTTCGTCATAACACTTTTATCTGCGAGGCGCTTCTCACGCTTCGCTTGACTCAACTCTGTATCCTGTTGGGTTTGCGGCTAAACTGGTTACAATCACCGACTGACTGAAAGGTATCACTATGTCCGAGAACCTGACCCGCCGCGCGGCGCTGGGTGTGCTGGGTGTCAGCTCCATGGCTTTGCTGGCGGCTTGTGGCTCTAAGACTACTTCTGAGGCGTCTGCTTCCGCTTCTGGCTCTGAGAGTGCTTCTGCATCGGCTTCTGAGTCTGCCGCCACCTCGCCCTCTGCCTCTGCATCTGCGTCTGCGTCGGCTACCACAGCGAATTCTCCGCTTCCTAACGACAATAAGGATTACAGCGGCGTAGCGAAGCTGGAGAATATGGAGGAGCACGGCGAGTACCAGCCGGGTAACGCTGAGCACCCACCACAGAATGTTCCCTCCCCGATCATTCCGGAGACCATGCACCAGAACTCGGTGGCTGGCTTCGCGGCGGCTCTGGCGTACTTCGGTGCGGCATTTGAGTACCTGCTGCGTACCGGCGATATGCGCTATATGAACGAGGTCAGCACCGACCAGGAGACCCTGACTGCGATGAAGAAGTACGCGGACTCCACCAAGGCAGGTATTGATGAGAAGAAGACTTGGTACGTGAACCCGACCGCTACTTTGACCATTGGTACCAAGCAGCCGGTTCTGGCGCAGGGCGCGTACAACTGGACCGTGACTCTGAACGTGGATCTGGGTGAGAAGCTGTTCAAGGATGGTAAGGAGCAGACCGTGGCGGCTGATAAGCGTCACGTGAAGATGTTCGGTGAGTCTGTTGGCCGTTACTTGAACAACAAGTGGGATTTGCACATGGACATCAACTAGTCCTCTGGACTGGTTTTCTCCTCCGCTTTTGCATCTTTTCCATCTCAGGATGCGGTTTTTCACTGTTTTTCCATTGATGGCAAAATTTATGGCTCCAGATTGCGGTGAACAGAGTTCATCACTCCTCTTATACATTGAGGTTGTCTTTTGGGGTACATAATGTTTCTAGAGCGCCGCACATGCATCATCCTTTGTTGAGAAAGGGGTTGTGCGGCGCTTTTCTGTACCCTCTTCCCTGAACCTCGTTCCTTGAGGTTTTTCTTTGGCATTATTACGAACTGTGACTGCAGGTTTAAACCTGTTGCTGGCGAGTAGTAGAGTTGCCACGTAACCGATTATTCATTGTGGAGACCCCCGACGCGGCCGGCCTCCCCCAAGCTCACAAAGGAGAGCACCCCATGGCAAAGATTCTCAACAGCATTGTTGAAGCAACCGGCCAGACCCCCCTGGTTAAACTGAACCGACTGGACGAGGGTCTTCCCGGTAACGTAGCGGTCAAGCTTGAGTTCTACAACCCCGCAGGCTCGGTCAAGGACCGTATCGGTCGCGCCATCATTGACGCCGCTGAGAAGTCGGGCGCACTGAAGCCCGGCGGCGCCATTGTTGAGGGTACTTCCGGTAACACCGGTATTGCATTGGCTATGGTTGGTGCTGCTCGCGGTTACCGCGTCATCCTGACCATGCCGGAGACCATGTCTGCTGAGCGTCGCGTGCTGCTGCGTGCTTACGGTGCTCAGATTGTGCTGACCCCCGGTACCGAGGGTATGCGCGGTGCTGTGGAGAAGGCTAAGGAAATCGTTGCGACCACCGAGAACGCTATCCTGGCCTCCCAGTTCTCTAACGAGGCAAACCCCACTATTCACTACAACACCACCGGCCCGGAGATTTGGGAAGCAACCGACGGTAAGGTCGACATTTTCGTGGCGGGTATTGGCACCGGCGGCACCATCTCCGGTGCCGGCAAGTACCTGAAGGAGCAGAACCCGGACGTGAAGGTTGTTGCGGTTGAGCCGAAGGACTCCCCGCTACTCTCCGAGGGTCGAGTTGGTCCCCACAAGATTCAGGGCCTGGGCGCTAACTTCGTTCCCGACACCCTGGACCGCGGCATCTACGATTCAGTGACTCCGGTCAGCGCTGAGGACGCTATGCGCACCTCCCGTCTGCTGGCTACCCAGGAAGGTATTCTGGGCGGTATTTCTTCCGGCGCGGCTGTCTGGGCTGCTCTGGAGGAGGCTAAGAAGTCTGAGAACAAGGACAAGCTAATTGTGGCTATCGTTCCCGACTTCGGTGAGCGTTACATCTCTACCGCGCTGTACGAGGATATCCGCGGCTAATTGAGCTTCTGAGCCCCGGGAGGGGCTTATAGCACTACGCCCCGTCTACCGGTTGCACCCGGCGGGCGGGGCGTTTGTGCATCCTTGCGGTGTTTCTTGTGACCGCTTACCTGAGAGGGTTTTACTCCCGCAGTGAACCGTCGCCCCGTATTCTTTGCCGTATCCCCGCTGAGGGTTGCGGCGGAAATAGCCGAAAGGGTCCCGTTGTTGGTACCTTTGGAAAGGTCGCATACACAGAGCACGACCGATGAGGGAAAGGGAACCCATGAGTTTTATTGCGCGTCTGCGTGAAGATATTGAGAACGTCCGCCAGCACGACCCTGCTGCGCGCGGCGCTGTCGAGATTGCGCTGAACTATTCGGGCATGCACGCCATTTGGGTTCACCGTCTGACCCACAAGCTCTGGCAGAAGGATGAGACGAAGGCTCTGGCTCGTACTCTCTCGCAGTTTGCTCGTTTTTTGACCGGTGTGGAGATTCACCCCGGCGCGACCATTGGCCGCCGTTTCTTCATCGATCACGGCATGGGCATTGTCATTGGTGAAACCGCTGAGGTCGGTGACGATGTGATGCTGTACCACGGCGTGACTCTGGGCGGTCGTTCCCTGGAGAAGGTGAAGCGTCACCCCACCATTGGTGACCGCGTGACCATTGGTGCCGGTGCTAAGGTGCTGGGTCCGGTGGTTATTGGTGCCGATAGCGCTATTGGTGCGAACGCTGTGGTGGTCAACGATCACCCCGCCGATTCGATTATTACCGGTATTCCGGCGAAGCACCGCCCGCGTACCCCGGAGAAGAAGAAGCCCCTGGTGGATGCTGTGGAGTATATTGACCCCGCCATGTGGATTTAGCGCTTGTTAGCGTTTTGAGGCGATAGAGGCGCGCCTGGAGGCTCCTAGCTAGGTTCTTACAGGTCTTCCCCCGCTATACCCTAAAGATGCCCCTGACCCATCTCGTCCTGACCCATCTCGGTGGCGTCCTATATCAAGACATAAAAGCCCGCCTTTGGTTGGATTCTCATCCAGCCGAAGGCGGGCTTTGACGTATTCAGCTACGGGAGCTTAGTGAACGTGAATGTCCGCTGCGTTCACCTCGGAGCGGTCACCGCTCCACATAGTGTGGAAGGCGCCCTCTTCGTCAATACGACCGTAGGTGTGCGCGCCGAAGAAGTCACGCTGACCCTGAATCAGGGATGCGGGCAGGCGGTCGCGGCGCAGGCCGTCGTAGTAGGACAGTGCGGATGCGAACACCGGCACGGGGATGCCCAGTGCGGTTGCCTTAGCCACCACGCGACGCCAGGAAGGAACGAGCTCCTCCATGAGGTTCTTGAACGCCGGTGCGAGCAGCATGTTCGCGGGAGCCTCATCAGCGTAAGCAGCCATGATGTCGCCCAGCAGCTCGGCGCGAATGATGCAGCCTGCACGCCACAGCGATGCAATGGTGTCCAGCTTCAGGTCCCAGCCGTATTCCTTACCTGCACGGGTGAGCAGGTCCATGCCCTGTGCGTACGCGACGAGCTTGGAGGCGAAGAGTGCGCGGCGCACATCCTCAACGAACTCGGGGTCGCCTGCACCGATGCCGGTGGTTGCGATCAGGCCCGCGGGCAGTTCGCGCTGTGCCTGCTCGCGCTGCTCACGCTCGGAGGAGGAGAGGGCGCGTGCGAACACGGACTCTGCGATAGCTGAGACGGGGGAACCGAGGTCCAGGCCAGCCTTAGCGGTCCACAGACCGGTACCCTTCTGGCCCGCTGCGTCAACAATAACGTCGACCAGGGGCTTGCCAGTCTTTGCGTCTACCTGTGCGAGCACCTCTGCGGTGATTTCAATCAGGTAGGAGCTCAGGTCGCCTTCGTTCCAGGTCTTGAAGATTTCTGCCTGCTGTGCCGGCTCAATGCCTGCGATGGAGCGCAGAATGTCGTAAGCTTCGCCGATGACCTGCATGTCAGCGTACTCGATGCCGTTGTGGACCATCTTCACGAAGTGGCCCGCACCGTCGGTGGAGATCCATGCGCAGCAGGGTGCGCCGTCCTGAGGTGCCTTCGCTGCGATCTTTTCGAGCAGCGGGCCCAGGTGCTTGTAGGACTCTGCGGAGCCGCCGGGCATCATGGAGGGGCCCCAGAGAGCGCCCTCTTCGCCACCGGAGACGCCAACGCCTACGAAGTGCAGACCCTTTTCAGCCAGGGCGCGCTCGCGACGGATGGTGTCGGGGAAGTGGGAGTTACCGCCGTCGATAATAATGTCGCCTTCATCGAGCATGGGGGTGAGCTGTTCGATCACTGCATCGACGGGTTCGCCCGCTTTGACCATAATCAGGATGCGGCGGGGAGACTCGAGGGAGTCAACAAGTTCCTGCAGGGACTCGGTACGGATGAAGTCGCCGTCTGCGCCGTGCTCAGCCAGCAGTGCGTCGGTCTTCTCTACGGAACGGTTGTGCAATGCCACGGTGTAGCCGTTACGTGCCAGGTTGCGGGCGAGGTTTGCGCCCATGACAGCAAGGCCGGTGACACCAATCTGTGCCTTCTTGTTTTCAGTCATGTATATAAGGATACGCGCTTAGGGCAGACTATATATAGGTGGAGTGCAGTTTTATACCCCGGGGGGCTGGCGCTTCCGACCGGATTTTCTTCTGAACCCTTGAGTGAAGTGTTTTTAACCTCTGAGCGAAACATTCTGGGGGCCTGCACGAGGGTAAACAAAAACCCCGGTACCTTGCGGTACCGGGGTTAGCGGTGGGTCCTACCGGGATCGAACCGATGACATCCACGGTGTAAACGTGGCGCTCTACCAGCTGAGCTAAAGACCCATAGTTCTCACTGTTTCGTTTCCGTTCCAGTGGCGAACACAAGAAAAGACTATACGGACTTCTGGAGCAACATGCAAATCCTGAATACGTGTTCTATATCTCAGTATTTTTTCATTTTCCCACAACACCCAACACTAAGCCACAGTAAGCCATGGCAAGCCATGTTGGGCCACTACCTTTTAGGCAGGCCATACCCCTTCATTCCGCGCCATTCCGCCAAGCCCATCATTCCGCGCTATTTAGGTGCAAAAATACCTTAACTAGTACTTTTGATGCGCGTATTTTCCACCCAGATTGTCACAATGCGAAACCCACATCACAAAAACCTTCATTTGAGACCAAGAGGAGCACCTTTAGGTCTAAGATAGTAGAGATAAGAAGCGAAGCAGGTCTCTTTGATCTACATCGCTTAAACATAAAGATTGTTCGACATCGCAACAAGGCGGGGCGGGCAATCTCACAACCGCACAGAAGAGAGGTTGGATTAGTTTGGCTAACGTACCGAACGAGCACTCCCTGAGCACCCTTCTTGATGGCCTCAAGGACATCGACGTAGAAGAGACCCAGGAATGGGCCGAGTCCCTCGAGGACCTTATCAAGACTCACGGCACCGAGCGTGCAGAGTACATCCTTCGCGCACTGCTCAAGGAAGCTGGTGAGAAGGGCGTAAAGGTTCCGACTCTGGTCAAGACCGACTACATCAACACCATCCCCGCAGACCAGCAGCCCGAGTACCCCGGTGATGAGGAACTCGAGCGCCAGTACCGCGCATGGATTCGTTGGAACGCAGCAATTATGGTTCAGCGTGCCCAGAAGAAGGGCATCGGCGTTGGTGGCCACATCTCCACCTTCGCAGGTGTTGCTGACCTCTACGAAATGGGCCAGAACCACTTCTTCCGCGGCCGTAACCACCCCGGTGGCGGTGACCAGGTCTTCTTCCAGGGTCACTCCTCCCCCGGTGTCTACTCCCGCGCATTCGTTGAAGGCGTCCTGACCGAAGAGCAGATGGACGGCTTCCGCCAGGAGAAGACCAAGGGCGCAAACGGTATTCCTTCGTACCCGCACCCCCGTTGCATGCCCGAGTTCTGGCAGTTCCCGACTGTGTCTATGGGTCTGGGCCCGCTGAACGCAATCCACCAGGCATCCTTCAACAAGTACCTGCACAACCACAAGATCAAGGACACCTCCGAGCAGCACGTCTGGGCATTCCTGGGCGATGGCGAAATGGACGAGCCCGAGTCGCGTGGTGCACTGCAGCTGGCTGCAAACGAGCACCTGGACAACCTGACCTTCGTCGTCAACTGCAACCTGCAGCGTCTGGACGGCCCCGTTCGCGGTAACGGCAAGATCGTTCAGGAGCTTGAGGCATTCTTCCGCGGCGCGGGCTGGCACGTTATCAAGGTCCTGTGGGGCTCTGACTACGACGAGCTGCTCAAGAAGGACAAGAGCGGCAAGCTCATCCAGCTGATGAACGAAACCCTCGACGGTGACTACCAGACCTTCCGCGGCGAAGACGGCGGCTACATCCGCGAGCACTTCTTCGGCAAGTACCCCGAGACCAAGGAACTGGTTGCAGACCTGACCGACGAGCAGATCTTCAACCTGCGCCTGGGTGGCCACGACGACAAGAAGATCTACGCAGCCTACAAGGAAGCTATGGAGACCAAGGGCAAGCCCACCGTCATCCTGGCACAGTCCATTAAGGGTGCGGAGCTCGGCCCGTTCTTCGAGGCACGTAACTCCACCCACCAGATCAAGAAGTTCACCATGGAAGCGCTGAAGGGCTTCCGTGACCACCTGAACATCCCCATCTCCGACGAGGAGCTGGAGAAGGATCTGTACAACCCGCCGTACTACCTGCCCGAGGCAAGCCACCCGGCTCTGCAGTACATGCAGGCACGCCGTAAGGAACTCGGCGGTTATATCCCCGGCCGTGCCAACACCCAGCCTGAGATTATCCTGCCCGAGTCCAAGGTCTACGCACAGACCAAGAAGGGCTCCGGCAAGCAGACCGCTGCTACCACCATGGCGTTCGTCCGCCTGATGAAGGACCTCATGCGCGTGAAGGGCTTCGGTCACCGTATCGCTCCCATCACCCCCGATGAGGCACGTACCTTCGGTATGGACTCCTTCTTCCCCTCGGCTAAGCTGTACAACCCCAACGGCCAGAACTACGTGCCCGTTGACCACCAGCTCATGCTCACCTACACCGAGTCCCCCGAGGGCCAGATTGTTCACGTGGGTATTAACGAGGCAGGCGCAACCGCTGCATTCATCGCTCTGGGTTCGTCCTACGACACCCACGGCGAGCCGATGATTCCGATCTACATCTTCTACTCGATGTTCGGTTTCCAGCGCACCGGCGACTCCTTCTGGGCAGCAGGCGACCAGCTCTGCCGCGGCTTCGTCATCGGTGCAACCGCAGGTCGTACCACCCTGTCCGGTGAGGGCCTGCAGCACGCTGACGGTCACTCCCCGGTCCTGGCGTCCACCAACCCGGCGTTCAAGATCTACGACCCGGCATACGGCTACGAGATTGCGCACATCATGGAGCGCGGTATCGAGCAGATGTACGGCACCAAGGACGAAGACCACAACGTCATGTACTACCTGACCGTGTACAACGAGCCGATTCACCAGCCTGCTGAGCCGGCAAACGTTGACGTTGAGGGCATCATCAAGGGTATCCACAAGATCAGCGAGTCCCCGCTGACCTCCGGCCCCAAGGCACAGTTGCTGGCATCCGGCGTTGCTGTTCCGTGGATCGAGAAGGCTCAGAAGCTGCTGGCTGAGGACTGGGGCGTCTCCGCAGACGTCTGGTCCGTCACCTCGTGGACCGAGCTGCGCCGCGACGGCATTGCCGCTGAGGAAGAGGCTCTACTGAACCCGAACCAGCCCGCTCGCGTTCCTTACGTGACCCAGAAGCTGGCAGGCGCTGCTGGCCCGATCGTCGCGACCACCGACTTCTCCTCGGATGTTCCCGACCAGATCCGCCAGTTCGTTCCGAACGACTTCGCAACCCTGGGTGCTGACGGCTTCGGCTTCGCAGACACTCGCCCGGGTGCACGTCGCTTCTTCCACATCGATGCAGAGTCGGTTGTTGTCCGCACCCTGCAGATGCTGGCAAAGCGCGGCGAGGTTGCAGCAGACGTCCCCGCGAAGGCATTCGCTAAGTACGACCTGCTGAACGTGAACGCTAACTCCGAGCTGGAGCAGCACTAAGCATTTAGCTGTAGAACCCCGGTTCTGCGTTAGACGCTAAACGAGGTCCCCGGTTGATGATTTATCAACCGGGGACCTTCTATTTATTGGTTTTTGAGAACCCACTCTTTATACCGAAGATTAACTGCTGATTTCTGCTGTCGCTGTTCTTCTAGTTTTGTTTCGTTATCTCGAATGAGTGGTTTTTGGTATGAGGCTACAAGATTGGCAAGACCTTGAGCCATTCCTGTATCTTTACTGCATTGTGCTTCAATGACGCTGAGCCGAATTTCTTCTTCCGATGCAGGGGCATTATCATCACCGCTAGCGCGGGTTGCATCTGATAGCTCTTTTGTACCCCATTCTTCGTCGCCCTTTCGTGGTGTTAAACCTTTATCCGATAGGCATTTCCACCATGCTTCACGGTATTTTTTCCATTCGGGATGATTCATGGCAGCTGCATAGGATTGGCCGTGGATTCGACGATAGGCTTCTGAGAGGCCACTTTGCTCTTCGAGGCTGATGCCCGCAATCTCTTTCAACGTGGCTAAGATTTCAGGCATGCACTGTTCCATGATTTTTGTGTCATAGCCCCCCGATGATGGTGCATTCCCAAATCGCTTGTAGTTTCCATATTTGGCGGAGTATTCGGGGTTCCAGAGACCAAACTCGCGACCGGATGAAAAGAATTTCCTATCTTCTACATCCGGGATATATATTTCGTAGGATTGGCCGTGTTTTGCGAAACAGCGCTGCCTGAGAATTTCCAAGGCTTGATTGTAATACTGGGAATTTTCATCGAAAATGTCATTGTATTCTTCGAGTGGAGTAATGATTTGGTTGTTTTTATAGTCTAGAGTTGCTTGGGCTGTTTCATCACGTTCTAGTTGCGGGCCTGTAGAACAGGATGTGCACGCTAGTGTGAATGCAAATGTTATGGCCATTGCGGGCTGAAAGAATTTCTTGAGGTTCATGATTTTTCCTTTCAAGAACAACAAGGGGATATATTTTATGGTTGGGTGGCATAGTA
Source organism: Rothia sp. 27098_8_161 (assembly GCF_041432905.1). NCBI lineage: Bacteria > Bacillati > Actinomycetota > Actinomycetes > Micrococcales > Micrococcaceae > Rothia > Rothia sp. 27098_8_161. The sequence goes on from NZ_JAPWAL010000005.1 coordinate 88,073, forward strand.
CTTATGCAATACCACGCCACCCAACCATCTATACGGGGAAATTACTTTCGGTGAAGGGAAGTGATCTTATCGTTCCAGTCTCCGTTCCACCAATTTCGACCTTCATAGAAACCTTCGAGGCTGTTGAAGTCGCGATAATTGACATCGAATGAGAATCCCTGGTAGTTTTCATCCTGATAAACGACGTAATGTTCGCCATGGCTTCGGATGGAAGATACGCGATCATTCATATCGCCCAGGTGATGCACAGCCCAGTTACCGTGGGTGTCGTGAATACCGCCTGCCTCGTTATAGTTGCGCCAGTCGTAAAAGACTGCGGCGTTACCGGCGGGCATCGCTGCCATGGTAGCTGCCGTTGCAACCATCGCGGTTGCAAGAGCCTTGTAGAGCTTCATCGTAAACTCCTAGTGTTTTGAGAAGGATATCCTTCTGCGTGAGTGAAATACATTCTACGGCTTGGTGTATACCAAGTCGTTCTCTTAGCTACAATCCCTCTCTATGTAATCGGAATCATATTTAAGAGGTGGCTACAATGTAGCACTCATTAAGGAGTCTTTTCAAGCAACGAATGAGGCATGTGTCACAAAATCTAAGAGTACATGTATAATAAGGGCTGTAAAATTTGGTATTTTACACCATTTGCGTACTGATAATTTTTTGCACAAATATTTTATGTGACTAAAATCACTAAAAAATACTCTTTGTGATAATAAAGCGATGCCCCCGGTTGATGATTCATCAACCGGGGGCATTCGTTTTTACCTCAACCGCATGTTTTAACCGATGTAGCCCGGAGGTAACGACTATTACCTCCGGGCTACATCAGTTATGGGGAAATCAGTTATAGAGCGTTAGCTGGCGAAGTGGCCGGTCACCTCCGCCAGACGCGCCGGATTCACCAGGTCAGGGTGCGTGCCCTCCAGCAACACCGCACGGAACGACGACGCATGCGCCGCCCAACCCGCCGCATCCAGGTACGGCTGATCCTCATGCGGCACACCCACCAGCAACACATCACCATCAAAGAACGCCTGCTCAGCACCACGCATCAACGCCGCCGAAGCGCGCATACTACCCAAGCACACGCCCAACTTCTCCTCCGGTAGGTAACCCATCGCCGAACCCGCCCGCTGCAAACGCTCCAACGTACCCAGCAAATCAAGCTGCTCGTCGGCCGCCGGCTCCGGCAAACCACCCATACGCAGCAGCGCGCGGAAGCTCTCCTGCTCATCAGGCGCAGGCACACCCTGCCACTGCTCCGAAGGATACGCATCCAGCAGGATGACGCGCTCAACCTGAGCACCCGCAGCCTGCGCCAAAGCTGCCACCTGCACCGCGGCAGTACCGCCCACAGACCAGCCCATCAACGCAAAACGACGCGGCAACGAACGCTCCGCCAGAGTATTCTCAATCAGCTTCAGGTAACCCTCAGCCAGCTCCTGCAGGCTCGATGCGAAGCCAGCCTGCGGGTCAGAGAACGCCTCAGCCTGCAAAGCATACACACCCTGCTGAGCCGGAAGATGCGAGAGATACCCCGCATAGCACCAGCCCAAACCACCCGCAGGCGGCAGAATAAACAGCGGCGCGGGGGCCTCGGTAGTATCGGAGGCAACAGGCTGCTCACGCAGGGGCAGCACCGGCGCGAACTCCGCGCCCTCGCCACGCTCGCCCGCAATGGACGCCGCCAACGCCTGCACGGTCGGATGCGCAAACAGCGCACCGATACTCACGCTCAGGCCCAGCTGCTCCTCAACCGCGGCAATCACCTCAAGAGCCGCCAACGAATGACCGCCCGAGGCGAAGAAATCCTCATCCACGCCGAAACGCTCACGACCCAGCACGCCCGCAATAATCGAGCACAGCTGCTGCTCCAGCAGACCGTGCGGGCCCTCAGCGTCAGAAGTCTGAGGGGTCAGGTCGAGGGTCGCCAACAACTTGCGATCCGCCTTACCGGAGGGGCTCACCGGCAACGCAGGCAGGGTGTGCCACAGGGTCGGAACCATGTAGTCCGGCAGAACCTGCGCGCAATGCTCGCGCGCTGCTTCCACCAGCTGCTCGGCACGCTCGGCGGGCACGTCGCCCACCTCCAGCACCGCCGCCAGGGCAGGCTCACGCAGACCGCGGTACAGCAGAGCCACCGAAGCGGTTACGCCCTCAACCGCGGCAAGGGCCATCTCAATATCGCCCAGCTCCAGGCGCTGACCGCGCACCTTAATCTGATAGTCCGTGCGACCACGGTAGCCAATGACGGCGCGACCATCGGGAAGAATCTCCCAGCACGCCAAATCGCCCGTACGGTACAGGCGCTGACTCTCACCGTTCAGCAGCGCGAGCACACCGTCGGGAGTCTGCTCCACGAAAGCCGCCTCGGTCGCCTGCGGGTTGTTCTTGTAGCCGCGCGCCAGCTGCACACCCGACAGGTGCAGTTCACCCGTCACACCCACCGGCACGGGGTGACCGGTCGGGTCAAGAATCAGGGTGCCGGTGTTCCAGACCGGCTCGCCAATGGGCACGCTCTCACGCTGCGGGTCGGTGGAAGTCTCCCAGAAGGTGACGTCCACCGCCGCCTCGGTCGGGCCGTAGAGGTTCAGCGGGTACACGCCCAGAACCTCGCCCGCCGCCTGCACCTGATCCTTCTGCAGGGCCTCGCCCGAGCAGACCACATAGCGCAGGGGCTGCTCTCGACCCTGGCCGAAGCCGGCATCAGCCAGGATGCGGCGCGCCGCCGGCGACGAGGTCAGCGCCGACAGCATGGTCGGCACAAAGTGCACCGCCGTGACGGACTGCTCGGCAATCACGCGCGCCAGGTAGGCGGGGTCGCGGTGCCCATCCGGGGCGGCAATGACCACGGCGGCGCCCTCGGCAAGCGGCCAGTACAGCTCCCACACGTGCACGTCAAAGGAGATGGGGGTCTTGTGCAGAATGCGGTCACCCTCCCCTACCGGAATCTGGTGCTGCTGCCAGCGCAGGCGGTTATCAATCGCGCGGTGGCTAATGGCAACGCCCTTCGGACGACCCGTGGAGCCGGAGGTGAAGAGCACGTAAGCGTCCTCGTCCAGACCGGTTTTCACTCCCGGAAGCTCATCAGCGGCGGGTGCTGAGGAGGGGGCCAGGGCGGGATCGTTAGTGCTCAGCAACGGCAGGGTTTGTTCAGACAGCACGTGCTGGGGCAGGTTCACATGACGCTGCGGTTCCTGCGGGTTCAGAGCCTCCGCGCTCAGCGGGTGCAGGCCGGGGCCGTGCAACAGCAGGGAGCACTCGGCATCCTCCATCATCACGCCCACACGCTCGGCGGGTAGATCCGGAAGCACCGGCACATAGGTGGCGCCGGCGTACAGCAGGGCGTACAGCGCCACGTACTGCTCCACACCGCGGTGCACACGCAGACCCACCGCATCGGAAGGGCGAACACCCCAGTCCAGCAGCTGCGAGGCAAGCGCACGGGCGCGCTCGTCCAGTTCCGCGTAGGTGAGGGCGCGGTCGAAGGCGTAGGCGCGCTCCGACTCGGGGGTGAGTACCTCGCCGGGTGCGGGGGCGGAATCCAGCACGGCGAGCGCCTGCGGATGTGCCACCACCGCGTCACGGAAACGACCCAGCAGGGTCTTGTACTCCATCGGGTGCTCGGTGCGCGCCGGGGCGGTCAGCTCGCGCAGGGTCGCCAGTTCAGCCTTGGTCGCCAGACCCAGGTTGTTCAGGGAGGCGCCCTCGCGCTGCGCTTCGGCGGCGTAGGCGGGCAGCCACTCGCTCAGGCGGGCGGCGTGGCGCTCCAGCTCCTCGGCGGTATAGAGCGCCGGGTTCATGTCAATCTCACAGGAGATGCTGTTGCCGCGACCGGGCATGCCGCGCAGGGTGAAGGTCGCGTCAGCAACGGGACCGGCGGAGATATTGTGAATGCGCGCGGTCGGTACCGGGGCCCCGGACTCGTCCTTGGAGGGCGCCGCCAGCGGCAGCACCGCGTCAAAGGGCACCACGTTAATCTGCGCACCAAACAGCCTGGACTGGGCGTTACGTGCGGTACGTTCCAGGTCTTCCTGGCGAGCCAGCGGATGCTCAGCGTTACGGGTGTACTGTTCCTTCACCGAGTGCAGGGACTCCGCGATGGAACCGGTCGCCGCAACCTGCACCGGCAGAACGTTCACCGCGGTACAGCCGGTCTGCGCGCTCGCCGCACCCAGGGCGCGGGTCGCCTCCGGCAGGGTGCGGGCGAACATGCGGTTCATCTGCGGCACACCGAACGAAGCCTGCGAGTAGCCGCCCACACGCGCCAGGTACGAGCCCACGGCAGCGGTCGCCAACACCGGCCAGGAGACGGCGTGCTGCTTTGCCGCATCCAGCAGAGCCTGCTGGGTGGGCACGTCAATGCTGAACGCCAGGCGCACAGACCGCGCCGACGGGGAAGCTGTACGACCCGCCAGGGAGGTATCTTCCTGCTCCAGGGCGCCGCTCGCCTCCCAGAAGGCGACGTCTTCGTCACGGGAGGTTGAGGCAGCATCGTCGGCATCGAGCAGCTGTTGCAGGCTCATGCGGCGGGTTGCAGGGACCGGCTGGCCTGCGGACAGGGCACGGTATATCGCCGCCACGCGGGAGAGACCGTTGAACGCCGCGAACCCGTCAGCAACCACATGGGAGAAAGAATGGTACACCCAGAGGAACCCGTCGTAACGCACTGCAGCGCTGCGTACGGTCACGCCCTCATCGGTGGTAAGGGGCTGGGCGAGCAGACGCTGTGCCCAGGTGCGCACCGGCGCAGGCAAGTCAGAGTTAGGCAGGTCAGAGATGTTCTCCTCCCCCGCCTCCGCGGTGTCGTTCAGATCCCCCTCATCCACGAGCAGGTCAATGCCCGCGAGGAATGCCTCAAGCGACAGAATCTGCTGGGAGGCGGCACCATCGGCAATGCGGGTGCGCACGCGGAAGCCCTCGTTCTCGCGGTAGAGCTGCTCAAAAGCCTCACGCAGCAGAGCGAGGTCGGTGTCTGCGGGGCATTGCAGAACCTCCGCGGTGTTGTAGCAGGGATTCGTCGGGTCAATCGCGGCGGCAAAATAGATGCCGCGCGCGTTAGTGGTCAGCGGCAGCCAGGGACTGTCAGCACTATGCTGTGCGGAGGGGTTCGCGGCGGTGCGAAGGTAGGAAGCAGTCCCGAAGCTAGCGGCTGCGGTAGTATCAGCTACGCCCATGGTGGCCTCTCAAGGTCTGGATCAGGGGTCTGAGTCAAGGATGATATGCGGTGTGTAAAAGGTAGGCTACTGCCCCGCCAATTCACGCTGGCAGAAGTAAGCTGACAAGGGTAAACGAGGCGAGTAGCAAACACCCCGAGCACCCGTCTGCATTCGCGGCAGGTAGGCGCTCGGGGTACGATGAAACTTAGCCCAGGCGGGAGGCGATGAACTCCACAGTCGGGTTCTCCACCAGCTCGGTAAACTCAATCACGGCGCCCTCAGCGGCAAGGTCGTCGAGCAGGGCGAAGGAGCCCATCGAGTCCAGGCCCAGAGAAAACAGGTCGGTGGTCGGTTCGTCAAACGCGGTCTGCAGAGAGTCGGGCTCGACGATGTACTTCTCCATGATGGGGCGCAGGGTCTCAAGTGCGGACATTTTTCTCCTCAATAGGGGTAGGAATACGGGCTTAAGATTTAGCCAAAAATTTCGGCAAGCTTGGCGCGCAGTTCGCGGCGAGAAATCTTACCCACGTTCGTGGTGGGCAGCTTCTGCAGAACCTGCACGCGCTCGGGAATCTTGAAGTCAGCGAGCTTCTTCGAAGTGAAGAACTCATGCATCGTGCGGCGCGGGTTTTCACCCAGGTCGGCGCCTTCCTGCGGCACAATAACCAGGCCCACACGCTCGCCCACGGTCTCATCCGGGATGCCCAGAACCACGGCGTCAAAAACGTCGGGGTGGGTTAGCGCCAGCTCTTCAATTTCATCCACGGCAATCTTCTCGCCGTTGCGGTTAATCTGGTCCTTCGCGCGGCCGGTCACCTCAAGGTACTTAGCGGCAACTAGGCGCACAATATCACCGGTGCGGTAGAAGCCTTCCTCGGTGAAGCCGTAGCGGTTCGCGTTCTCCTCCAGGTAGTAGCCGCGAATCGTGTACGGGCCGCGGGTGAGTAGGTGGCCGCTCTCGCCGCGCTTAACCGGCTGGTCCTGATCATCAACAATCAGAATTTCATCGTCGGGGCTAATCGGGTAGCCCTGAGTCCTCAGGCGCATCTCAATCGGGTCGGTCGAACGGGTGTAGTTCACCAGGCCCTCAGCCATGCCGAACACCTGCTGAACGGTGCAGCCGAGCACCGACTCGATCTTGCCCGCAACCGCCGGAGCCAGCTTCGAGCCGCCCACCTGCAGGGTCTGCAGGGAGGGCAGGGACACTTCGCGCTTCTCCGCGGAGGCGACCCACGCCTGAGCCAGCGGCGGCACCAGCGCGGAGGTGGTCACACCTTCCATCTCAATGAGGTGGAACGCAGTCTGCGGGGACGGATCCGCCGCAAACACCAGCTTGCCGGAGGCGCACATGACGCCCAGAATACCGGGCGAGCTCATCGTGAAGTTATGAGCGGCGGGCAGCACCACGAGCATGGTCGTGTTGTTGTTCAGCTTGCAGATATCGACCGAACCGCGTACCGAGTACAGGTAGGCAGCGTGGGTGCGAGGAATCAGCTTCGAAATGCCGGTCGTACCGCCGGAAAGCTGCAGGAACGCCACCTGCTCGCTCGCACGCAGGTTCTCGGTGTTCTGAATGACGCCGGGCACGAACTCTTCAGCGAGCTCCTCTTCGGTCAGCGGGGTCAGCGGCTCCGCAACGTCAATAGCAACCGGCGGCTCTTGAAAGTTCTTGCGCAACTCGGCGGCAACATCCTCGTGCAGGGCGGAGAAATCTGCACCCGGGGTTAGCGAAGAGAACACATGCGCCGCCGCGTCGGTGCGGGTCGCAAAGTGCACGAGCTCAGTGGTGCGGTGCTGCGGCAGGCAGAACACCGGCAGAGCAGCCGCCCAGAAAATACCGAGCAGGTACACCAGGTACTCGGCGGTGTTACCCAGCTGCAGCAGCACGCGGTCACCGGGCTGCACGCCAGCCTGAATGAGGCGCACCGCAGCGGCACGACCTGCCGCTTCCAGCTCACCGTAGGAGAGGCGAATCTGCTGGGGCTTGCCGTCCTCATTAAGCTGCGCGTGCGAGATCGCCACCAGCGCAGGAAAGTGCGGCTTCGCTCGGCAGGCATCCAACAGGAACTCGGGGATGGTCTGGTCAATCCAGTAGCCGGCTTCGCGGTACTTCGCGGCAAAAGACTCGGGGATGAGCGGTGTGGGGGCCAGGGGGCTACGTTCTACGGTCATCTTCTCTCGATTTCTGTGTCGTTTGCGGTTTCTATAGCGCTCACGTGCTGCGTGCGTTCGCAGCGTGATGCCATCTCGTCAATGAGGGCGGGTGCGCAGCCTACACCGGGTACCCTTCGGTACCCCTCGTGGCACGGTAGTGCTACATCTACCAAGAGACTACGCATCTCTTATGCTGTCCTTTTCTAGGATACGGGCGCGGCGGTGTTTACCCTAACGGGAACCCCGCATGCCCACCATGCGCCCCCAGCGGGCGGGGCAAACCTCAGCAGGCGAGGGGTCCGGGGCGCCCAATCATCGGCAGCGGTACAAGCTCTACGCTACTTTTCGTGCATCTTTCTCGTAGTTCTGCTCGCCACGCTCAATATTCCGCTGGTGAGCATCAATGATGCGTTCCAGGGTCGGCACAATCGCACCGCGCCAGCACGCATAATCGTGACCGCCGTTAAAGGTCGTGCAGCGCGCTCTCTCCAGACCAAGCTTTTCCAGGCGCACCTTCAGCTCACGGTGAGGAGGCACCAAAACCCACTCCTGCTCCCCCACCTCAATCTCAAGGTACAGGTGGCGCAGACGATCAATCTCTCCCGCCGCCTCCAGCTCGTCCAGGCGGTCCATGACCTGTGGCTGCCACAGCGACGATGACTGCGCGATCGCACCGCCAAAGGCCTCCGGGCGGCTCAGCACCGCCAACAGGGAGGACAGGCCACCCAGCGACTGACCGTTAATCACAATGTTCTGCGGCGCGGTCTTAATACCGTGCACCGCTTCCAGGTGCGGGAAGGCAATCTCCACCAGGTAGTCGGCAATCGGGTTGTCACCGTTCAGTTCCTTCCAGCGGTTCTCACGACCGCCAGAGTGAAGGAAGAACACGTGCATCGCCGGAATACGGCCCACCTCATGGGCGCGATTGAGGATACGCTCCATGCCCTGACTAAACCACATTTCGCCGTCGAACTGGATGAACAACGGCGCATCCGGGGCGGGATCGCCCACGCGACCGAGCACGTACTGGTGGCCGTCAGGGGTATGCATCCACTCGGGGGCGGGCAGTGCGTCAATCTCTTCCTGAGTCAGGATGAACTCCTGCACCGGCGCGTGCTCAAGCTGCACCACACCCATGCAACGACCGATGCGGTTGCACACGGTCTCGGGGTTCAGCGGGTCGCCCTCACCGGAGTCCAGCGCGGCGCGCAGGCGCACCTGGTCGTCATCACCCAGCCAGGCGGGGCGCTCGCCGGGCAGCACCGGCAAGAAGTTGTAGGAGGCACGCCAGGTAGTTTCCATCTGCATGCTCAGCTGCCACCATCCGGTGCCCTCGATGCGGGTCATGAGGGAACGGTCAAGATTCTTCTCATCGGTCAGGCGGTTGATGAACATGAGCACCTGCTCCGCCTGCTCGTTGTGGTACAGGAAGGTAACGATGCGCTCGTTCTCACTGATGCTGCCGTCTTTACGGTGCACCGGCTCGATGATGGGGGTACCTTCGGAGACGACCTCAACGATGCGGGCGTTCAGCTCTTTGGAGCTGACTGCCTCGGCGATGAGGGCGCTGATGAGGGGGCTGTCCACGCGCGGTGCCGGTACGGGGCGCGGGGTTTTGGGAGGACTCGGGCGCACAGCCGGCGCAACGGTACACGGCTGCGCAGAGGTAGCCTGTACAGAAGCAGGCTGTTCAGAAGTGCCCTGTACAGAAATGCCCTGTACAGAAATGCTCTGTGCGGGAACGGTCTCGGTGGGTTCGTGCTCGCCCAACGGTTCCTCCTTGGTCTGTGGAAACACTCAATTGATGAGAATCGGTGAGGAGGCACATTATCGTTAGTTAGCCTCTACTACCTCACTCTATGGTATCCCTTACCCAAACTCCAGCCAAAGGGAAAAACGAAAGAACCAAAAGATGACAATCATGACAGCCAGCACACACTACTAAAACCCAAGCACGAAGCCACCACAACCCTGCCCAGCCCAGCCCCACCTAAAACCAGCCTGTCCACCCCAAAAGTTAAAAGAGATGAGGCACCGAGACCGTGCATCAAACCTCTCAAGTCGTAACTTTCAAAGCCTCATACGGCAGTCTCGGTGCCTCATCTACGGGTTCCCAAAATGGAACCTACCCAGTGCTCGGATCCGTTCATGCGTCAAAGACGGGCGAGCACCGGGTAGGCGCCCTACGCGCAGGGGATCCTGGGTCCCTCAGATCCTAACGTTCGCTACTCGGCGCAATGCCGAGCTTTTCCACCCGTACTGAGACGATTGGCGCCAACTCCCACGCGGCTTAGGGGCGAAAACTATTCGCTTTCGCGGGCCGCCGAAATAGCATCAGCGGCAATATGAATTGATTGGTTCTCCTTCGGAATAACCAAAGGAGTACCAGTGCACGGATCAGGAATAATAACCGATTGCAGGTCAAAAACTTCCTGAATAAGTTCCGGTGTAATTATCGCACGCGGATCACCCTGAGCGATAATCCGACCCTGCTTCATTAAAACAACATGAGTAGCATACCTGAAAGCAAGGTTCAGGTCATGCAACACCACGGCTACAGTCCGGCCTTCGGAATGCAATTTCTTCGTCAGGTTCAGCACCTCAATCTGGTGTGTGATGTCCAGGTAGGTGGTCGGCTCATCGAGAAGAATCAGCGGGGTCTGCTGCGCCAGGGTCATGGCAATCCACACGCGCTGACGCTGACCGCCCGAGAGCGCCTCAATGGGACGCTCCGCAAGCTCCAGCACGTTCGCTGCCTGCATCGCCTCCACGCAGGCTCGCTCGTCCTCATCAGACCAGGAACGCAGTAGCGACTGGTGCGGGTAGCGGCCGCGCGCCACCACATCCGCCACGGTCACGCCACTCGGCGCCTCCGGGGTCTGCGGCAACATCGCCAGGATCTTAGCAATGGCGCGGGACTTCATCTGCGGCAGCGGGGTGCCGTCTAGGCGAACCTCGCCCTCTTTGAGCGGGTTCACGCGGGCAAGAGCCTTCAATGTGGTCGACTTACCACAGGCGTTGGGGCCCAGGATAACGGTCAGCTCCCCCTCCGGCACCTGAAAATCTACCCCGTTGAGCACCGTATGCTCACCGTAGGCAACCACCATGTTCTCGCCTTCAAGGCGGGTCGTCACACTAGTGTTCACTAGCTCTTCTTCCTTTCGAGGTAAATCAGGTAAATCAGGTACAGGCCACCAATCGCGCCGGTCACCACACCCACCTGAATGATGCGTCCGGAAACAGCGAATCGGCCAATCAGGTCGGAGCCGAGCACCATGAACGCACCCATGAGTGCCGCGGAGGTGAAGCCCACCCCACCACTACGGGAGAGAGTCTTCGCAATGTGCGGCGCAGCCAGGGCGACGAAGGCAATCGGACCGGTCGTCGCGGTCGCCAGCGAAACCAGAAGCACACCGATGAACAGAGCCGCCACACGGTACGCATTCACGCTCACACCCAAACCGGATGCCACCTGGTCACCAAAACGAATCGCGCCCAGCGGGCGGACCAGCATCAGCAGCAGCGGAGTCACCACAAGCAGCAGACCCAGTAGCGCGTAGGTGCGCTCCCAGGTGATGTCATTGAGCGAACCGGCAAGCCAGGACGCCGCGGTCTGCGCCTGAGTCAGCGAAGCACGCACCACCAGCAGCGCGTTGAACGCCGCCAGAGTCGAACCCACACCAATACCGACCAGCACCAGACGGAAACCGTACAGGCCCGTGTGCCGCGTCAACAACCACACCAGCACCGAGGTCGCTAAGCCACCAACCACAGCGCCCAGGGCAACCTCAACGGGGCCGGAATTGAACACAATAATCTGCAACAGCGCACCGGTTGCGGCACCATTTGTGAAGCCGATAATATCCGGTGATCCTAGGGCGTTACCCGAAATCACCTGGAAAATCGCACCCGACAGACCAAGCGCCGCGCCCACCAGAAGCGCCGCCACAATACGCGCCGCACGCTGCTGAGCAAAAGTCACCGTAATCTGCTTACCCTCACCTAGCAGCGCCGGGATCAGCTTCTCCGGGGCAATCTTGTAGTCCCCCTGCAGCATGCCCCAAAACGCCAGCACCGCAATCAGCACCACCAACGCCACATTCAGAATCAGCACACGCCACGGCACCTGAGCACTCAGCGGACCGCGCACAGTCAACACCGGGCGGCCACCCAAATCGCGGCCACGACGACGCGCAGAACGATTAGTCGCAGTGGTGGCGGCCTCCGTCGATAGAGCGGAAGAATTCGACATTAGAGAGCCTCCACCTTACGACGAGTCATCAGGAACAAGAACACCGGGGCACCGGCAAGAGTCGCCACAATACCCACCTGAGTCTCCTGCGGAGCCACCAGCACACGCGCCAACACGTCAGCACACAGCAGCCACACCGGACCCAACAGCGCCGAACCATAATTCACCCAGCGCACATCATTACCGAGCAGAGCACGCACCACAAACGGCACTGCCAAACCCACAAATCCAATCGGACCCACAGCAGCAGTCGCCGCACCAGCAAGCACCGTCACCGCCAGCAACGTCAAATTCTGCGTCGTACGCACACTCACGCCGAGGCTGGTCGCCGCCTCCTCGCCCATACTCAGAGCATTAATCGCAGGAGCCACAAAAAATGCCACCAGCACACCCAGCACAATCACCGGGCCCACCGTTGACGCGATATCCATACCGCGGCCCTCCAGCGAACCGGCAACCCACACACGGAACTCGTTATACGCATCCTGATCAGCCAAAATCAGGCCCTGCGCAATCGCCGACAACGCCGCAGAAATCGCCACACCCGCCAACGCAAGCTTCACAATCGACCCGTCACGGCCACGACCCAGCGTGTACACCAGCACCGCAGCCAACGCACCACCAATCGTCGCAGCAACCATGTACTGCCAAATGCCCATCACACCAAAAACCACCACGGAAGCAATCACAGCCACCGCAGCACCGGCATTCACACCCATCAGACCGGGCTCAGCCAGCGGGTTACGGGTCAACGACTGCATCAACGAACCGGCAACCGCCAACGCAGCACCCGCTGCAAGACCCACCAGGGTACGCGGAATACGCTGCTCCGTCACAATCGTCTGCGTCTGCTCAGAAGCAGTGCCATTGAAAACAGCCAGAACCTGATCCGGCGGAAGATTATTCGACCCGAACAGCAAAGAAGCAGCCACAGCCCCCACCAAAAGCACCGCAAACAGGAACAGAAAAGCCAGGCGCTTACCCAACTTCTGCCCCTGAATCACAGAACCCTGACGGGACGTACTCTCCTGCTGAACATCTCGGGACAATGAGCTCGTGCGGGCCACTATGCTCCTTATGCTCGATACAAGAAAACTAAGGAGGCGCGCCCGGCGCACCCACACCACGCGAGGGGTACCCGGCACACCGGTAGATAATGAGAGAAACGCCGGAGCGGGTGGGTTACTCCCCCACCCGCATCCGACGTTAAGTCTTAGCGCTTACGGGTCAGCAGCAACGCAGCGGCACCCACAACGCTTACGCCCAGAACCACCACGCCAATCCACGGGAACGCAGCACCGTAAGTCACGGTCTGAACGGTGGATGCGGTGTTAGCCGCGCCCGAAGCTGAAGCGCTCGGGTTCGACGCATTACCGCGCGCAACAGCCGAAGAAGATGCGCTCGCCGAAGCGGTAGCCTTCTTCTGGGCATTTGCAGAAGCCGAAGCAGCCGGCGCAGCGGAAGAGTCAGCTTCCACGTTCAGGCGGTCGTACTCCTCCTTGGTGATGGTGTTGCCGTCAGCGTCGGTGTACACAGTCTCAGCCTCAGCATTCGACTCATCACTCTGAGAGTTTGCGGAATCATCAGAACCCGAACGACGAGAGGAAGAGTTAGAAGATTCAGAACCGTTCTCGCCCACCACGGTGAACTCGGGGCTGCGGTTGCTGTACGCCTCGGTACCCAGGTACTTGCCGTCCTTGTCACGCTTCTCACGGGAAGCGAGGAAACGCAGAGTGTGGGTGCCAGGGCCTACATCCGGCAGCACGAAGGAACCGGAGACGTTACCGTTGCCATCGGTCTTCTGCTGATGCACCACGCAAGCGCCCTGAGCCGCATTGGAGGGGCACAGGTTGCCGTCGTCCACCTTCACGGACACCACAGCGTTCGCGGGGAAGCCGCTCACGCTAAAGGAAATCACGCCGTGCTCGCTCACAGAGGGGGAAACGGTTGAGGAGGTGTTATCGGTAGATGCCTTCGCACCACCCGGAGGCAGAGCGGATGCAGTGCCAACACCCAGGCCCAGTGCCAGGGTTGCGGCGGCGCAGGCGGTCAGTGCCTTAGAGGTCAGGGATGCCTTCGGGGTTCCCGAAAAAGGTGCACGCATGGTTGTCCTTTCAAATCTTTGCCAGGTTCATCTCTGGATATTCCGGTCCGTAGCAGAAACAACGGAGCGACGCTGTATATCTGAACCCAAGTAGTCGGAGGGGCACCCGGTTTACGCACCCCTTCTCCAGGGGGGTGAGCCGGTGCCGGTGTGAGTGTGCAGTCAGAAAATTTACTTCTTGGAGGTACGCAACACCAGAGCCGTAGTCAGAATCACCAAGCCAGCTGCCGAAAGCAGCAGGTTGTTGGCGTTATTGACTAGCCACTTGGTCATACCGGTTAGCTCAGTACCTTCAATGGTTGGCCCCTGCGCAGTCAGGGCCGTAGGGCTGGAGGTAGCACTTGCATTCGAACGCGGCGAGGCAGAAGCAGAAGGTGAGCTGATGGCTTTAACACTCGCATTAGCCTGGGGCGTCGAGGCAGCGCTTTGGGGAGCTGCTTCCTTCGCCTTAGCCTGCACTCGCTTCACAATAGGTTCGGCGGGAGTAACAACTGTGGCGAGTGACGGCTCCACATCGTAGGAGCCCTGGTCATCATTGGATACATCCTCGCGGGGTGCCACGACACGCTCGATAGTTATGTCAGCAAAACCAAGCACGGCATTCTCAGCATCCTGATTACCGTTGTGCACAACCACTCGGTAGGTGGTGGGAGACATAGTTCCGCTAGTCTCGTAGCTGAAACTGCGGTTGTTATCCAGGCGCTTCCAGCCGGAGCCGTAGAGGGTCTGCGGGGAGTTACCGAGATAGGTCGCGGCGTACACCCAGGTGCCCGGTTCAGCGTTCGGCACGGTCACGGTCACGGTGGAGCCGTCACGGCTCACCTGCACGCCATTACCAGCGGTCAGTTCGGAGGCGTTGACCGGCTCGGGTGCGTCACCGGGGGCGTACTCCGGAGCCTTGTCGCTGAGCTTAATCTTCTGTCGAATAGACACGCCGCGGTCGTAGTTTTTACCCTGCTCATCTGCTCCACCCAAGGAACCGGAGAGGATCTGCACGTTGTGCTCGGAATTTTCGGTAGCCCAGCCTGCCTCCACCAGTTTTTCGGCACTCAAACCGGTGTTTTCGGTGGTGGGCAGAGGAACCTCAACCTCAAAGGTACCGTCTTCATTGGCAATTGCCATGAAGTTTGCAGGCGAGTTGCCACCCTCCTTAGTCAGGGGATTAATGGCCTGGTGTGCTTTATCGGGGAGGGCATCCAGGAACTTGACCGCAAATATGGCGCCGCGGTCGGGGGCATTACTCACGAAGCCTTCACCGCGCACCACAATCTTGCCTTCGCGCCACTTTTCGGTGGAGATGGTCACACGTGCCTTCACAGGGTTCGCTGTCTTGGAGCTGGCAGACTTAGTCGGCTGAATACTCGATGACGCGGACGGGGTAGGCTCAGCGGTCTTGCTCGGCTCATCAGAGGGAGCAGCATTAGGGGTAGCCGAGGCTGACGGGGTCGCCGCCGGGTCCGAGGCGATACCAATCGGCAGGTTGGAATCCGCGAATGCGAGAGTGGTGCCGGTCAGCGCTGCTCCAGGGGTGATGAGCGCGCCGGCGAGAGCCACGACGGCACCGTAGCGGGCTGCGGTGCGCACGGGTCGAGTTTCGGTCATTGTGCTCCTTGAGGATGGTGTGGTGGGTCGTGCATCCCCTTCCCGCCGCGGTTTTCAGGTCGCGGTGGGAAGGGGTGTGGCGGAAGCTTCAGCGTGTGATTGCTTCACCGAGTGTTCAGAACGGGATGTTTAGAGCGGAAGCGCCTTCTTGACGTCTTCGATAATGCCCTCGAGCAGCAGCGGACCGCCGGTGGAGGTCCACTTGGAGCCGTCCACGAGAATCACGTGGTCGTCCTTGACGGCCTTCAGGTTGGTGAAGCCGGAGGTTTCCTTCGCCTTATTCAGTGCTTCTTCGGCGCCCTGCAGACCTGCGGAGCCCTGCGCGTTCGGGTTCTGCTGGCTTGCGCCGCCGAGGGTGCCCAGGAACATGTAGTCCGCGTCGATGGTTGCCAGGTTCTCCAGGGAGACGGGCTCGGAGTGACCCTGGCCGTTACGGTCCTGCGCCTCGGGGCGCTTAAGACCCAGGTCGTTGAGCACCTGGCCGGCGGGCAGTTCCTTGAGAATCAGGGCGGGGCCGTTGCCTGCCCAACGGACGATAGAGAAGGTCTTGTCGCCGTACTTGGGGGCGAGCTGACCCTTCAGCGCCGCGGCATTTGCCTCGTATGCCTTGATGACTTCTTCGCCCTTGTCGACCATGTTCATGGCGTTGGCGACGTTGCGGAAGTTGATTCGCCAGTCGCCACCCGCGTAGCCGCAGTAGACCACGGGGGCAATCTTCTTGAGGGTTTCGTAGGCATCGGAGCGCTTGTCCACGCCAGTGGAGTCGACGAGAATCAGGTCGGGTTCGAGGTTGCCGATCTGCTCGTAGTTGACCTGGGCGACGGTGCCGATGATCTGCACGTCCTTGGCGCGGTCGGCGAGGTAGTTGGGTACGCCGGACTGGCCGCGGCCAGAGACCGAACCGGCGGGGGTCACGCCGAGGGCGAGCAGGCCGTCGAGGGTGGGTTCGGAGAGGACGATAACCTTCTTCGGGCTGGCGGGAACTTCTACGTTCTCGTCGTCGATATCCTTGATGGTTCGGGTGCCGCCGTTGCCGCCCGAGGTGGAACCGCCGGAAGTGGTGGTCGTGGTGGTCTCGCTGCTGCATGCCGCGAGGGCGAGAGCAGCCGAGGAGGCAAGCGCCAAGCCGAAGAAGGCGCGGCGGTTAACGCCCGATGCGCCGTGGTTTTCGGTGTCGGTCAGATCGGTTTGGTTGAAAGGCATAGTTCCCCCTAGATATAACTAAACTATACCTAACCTTACAGATATCTGAGTGTTACATCAAGACGTATTCAGTTTGCATTCTCCGACCGTCAGGATGCCCAGGTTTGCCGCGGAATTCGGCGGGTTAACATATTTCACTCTTTGTCACTGTCTTGCTGACACTATGTCGCTTAAATGAGTGTCTCTCCCTCACCGTTATCTCGTTATAAAACCACGGTGGGCAAAAAGCAAGACATGCAAAACGCCCCGTTGCAAAGAACCGCGACGGGGTGCAGTCTTCGCAACGGGGCGTTGAGGTTTTATAGGTGCGGGGTTTTATAGATGCCGGGCGCCATTACTGGCGTACACCGTTATCGGCGAGTACCGCTAGCAGCCACAACCGGTGCCAGAGCGCTTGACCGATGCGGCCGCCGCACGCAGGGAGGCGATGGCCGCCTCCGGACCGCCGAGCGCCTCGTCCACACCGTAGACCGAGCTGCCGGCAACGAAGCAGGTTGCGCCCGCCTCCGCAGCACGCAGAATGGTCTCTTCGGTGATGCCGCCGTCCACCTGTACGGTCACCGGCAGGTTCGCGCCCTCAATCGCCTTGGCAGCACGGGCAATCTTCGGCAGGGTTACGTCCAGGAACGCCTGGCCGCCGAAGCCCGGTTCCACGGTCATAATCAGCAGCATGTCCAGTTCGCTGAGCATGTCCAAGTAGGGTTCCACGGCGGTTGCCGGGCGTAGCGCCATACCTGCCTTCGCACCCTCAGCACGCAGGGTTCGCGCCAGCTTGATGGGTGCGATAGCCGCCTCCGCGTGGAAGGTCACCGATTCGCAGCCCATGCTGGCGTATTCGGGTGCCCAGCGGTCGGCCTCGTCAATCATCAGGTGCACATCGAACGGCACCGGGGAGATTTCGCGCAGACGCTTGACCACCGGTGGGCCCCAGGTGAGGTTGGGGACGAAGTGGTTGTCCATCACGTCAATATGCGCGGCGTCTGCGGTGGAAATGCGCTCCAGCTCGCGTTGCAGGTTCGCGAAATCCGCCGAGAGAATCGACGGGTTAATGGCAATACCCATGGGGTTCCTTTCAAATCCGTGCCGTATGGCGAATGATGCTAGGCGGTGAAGCGGCTAGTTCTTGCGCAGCAGGGCGAGGAACATTGCGTCGGTTCCATGCACATGCGGCCACAGCTGTGCCGTGGTCGGGTTCTGAGAAGCCTTCACGTCCGGGGCACCCTTCTTGACCTTGATCTCGGGGGTGTGGCCGGGGTCCTTCTCCCCCACTAGTACGCTCACGGGTTCGCCTTTCGCGCCTTCAGTGTGCTGGGCAACTTCACGCAGTGCGGCGGCGGAGTCGAGCAGGCTGACCGCGCCGCTTTCGAGCACCTCAGCCACAATGTTCTGAGTTTCTGCCGCGTGCGGGGAACAGGTCACGTACGCGATGACGCCGCCGGGGCGGGTCGTCTCAATCGCTGCATCCAAGAGCTGACGCTGCAGGGGCAGCAGCTCTGCAATATCGCGCGGGGACTTGCGCCAACGTGCTTCGGGGCGGCGGCGCAGGGCACCCAGGCCGGAGCAGGGCACATCCACCATGACGCGGTCGAACAGCTGACCGGGTTCAATGGAGCCGGGCAGGTCGGAGGTGTTCCTGCGCAGGGTCTCACGGATCTGGCGGCCGTCGCCGGTAAGTACCGTGTAGCTGTCCTCGGGAAGAGGGCGCATAGAGGATTCCACAAGCTGAGCGCGGTGCGGTGCCGCCTCGTTGGCGACCAGGGATGCGCCGCGCTGAATACCGAGCGCGCCGAGCAGCGCCGCTTTACCGCCGGGGCCTGCGCACAGGTCGAGCCAGGCGGTGTCGGCGCCGTCCAGGGGTGCTGCGGCGAGCGCGCGTGCTACCAGCTGGGAACCGGCATCCTGGGCGCGGACGGTGCCTTCACGTACGGATTCCAGGCGCGCTAAGTCGCCGGAGGCGTACAGTGCCGACCCGTCAACCAGTTCGCCGTCGACGGCGCCCTGGTCGCGTGCCTCGTCGAGGGTACCCAGACCGGGCAGTGCAACCAGGTTGACCACGGGGGCGAGGTTGTCCGCTTCGAGCAGCTGCTCAATTTCGGAGGCGGGGCGGCCATGCGCGACGAGTGCCTGGCGCATGGAACGCACAATCCAGCCGGGGTGCGAGGCGAGCAGTGCCATGCGCTCGGTGTCGTCTTTCGCGTCCTCAATGATGAGTTCGTACCACTCTTCAGGGGTGCGTTCAGAGACTCGGCGCAGCACCGCGTTGATGAAGCTTGCCGGGCCCGCACCAATCTTTTCGCGTGCCAGGGACACACTCTGGTTCAGTGCCGCGTGGGCGGGAACGCGCATGTTCAGCAACTGGTGCACGCCCATGCGCAGCACGATAAGGGTGGTGGTGCCGACCTTCTCGATGGAGCGATCTACGCAGCGGCTGAGGATTGCGTCGTAGGTGCCCTGGTGGCGCAGCGTACCGTAGGTCAGCTCGGTTGCGAAGCCTGCGTCGCGGTGGTCGAGGCGGTGGCTACGAATCGCCTTGGGTAGCACGAGGTTCGCGTAGGCGTCAGATTCCGCCACGGAGCGCAGTACGTCGAAGACGGTTGCGCGTGCGGTATCTGCGGTACGCGAGCGTGCGGAGGGTGCCGCAGCGGAGAATTCGCGGGCGGACATAGAGCGGCGGTTGCGTTCGTGGCCGCTCTTATTGCGCCGGGAGGTGCCGCCGCCACCGCGTTTGGTGTCGTCGTGCTCGGTCTTGGCGCGGCGTGCGGCGCGTTCGACGCTGGTCAGGCCGTCAAAGCGGCGACCGGTGCGCGATTCGGGGCGGGAGTTGTCATCCCACTTCTGCGGGCGGCTCTGAGAGCGGTGATTCTGCGAGCGCTGATTCTGCGAACGCTCGGAGTTCTGAGACTGCTGGCGGTTCTGCTCACTCACACCAGAGCCGGTACCTGCACCGGAGCGGCGGCGACGCTTACGCTTCGCACCGCCCTCACCCTGGCCGTAACCCTGGCCGCCACCCTGATTGGGCTTGCCCTGGTTGAACTTGCCGTTACCGGAGTGACTGGACTTGCCGTGTCCACCCTTGTAGGGGCGCTTTTCGTTGCTCATGCGAGTACCACCAGGCCTTCCGCCATGTCCTTGCCAGCGCCGCGAGCCCACGCGGGCGCATCCATCATTTTCTTACCGGCAGGCTGAACCTGCAGCAGCATCAGCGGTTCGGTACCGGTGCCGACCAGTACCTTCTTCGCGTGCAGACGCACCGCACCGGGTGCGAGGGGGCCGCTGTTCGCCTCGGTCAGGGACTGTACCAGGCGCTCGTCGGCAACCGCCAGACCACCGATCTTGAAGCGGTTTTCTCCCAGTTCGCACCATGCGCCGGGCTCGGGGGTCACGCCGCGGAAGCGTGCCAGGATCTGCTCGGCGGGTTCGGTCCAGGTGAGGCGGCCGTCGGCAATGCTCATCTTGGAGGCGTAGCTGACCGACTCGTCCTCGACCTGCACGGTGCCGCTCTCGCCCGCTTCGAGGCGTTCGAAGGTGCGTTCAAGCAGTGCGCCACCGCTGGTGGCGAGGCGCATCAGCACGGTGCCTGCGGTGTCGTCGGCGGCTACGGGTGTGGATTCCTGTTCGAAGGTTGGGCCGGTGTCCAGGCCTTCTTCAAGCAGGAAGGTGGTGGAGAAAATTTCCTGCTCACCGGCGATGAGAGCGCGCTGTACGGGGGCGGCACCGCGCCATGCGGGTAGCTTGGAGAAGTGCAGGTTGACCCAACCGTAGCGCAGGGATTCGAGCGCGGGCAGCGGCAGCAGGGCACCGTAGGCAACCACGGCGGCTGCGTCAGCGTTCAGTTCGGCAATGGCCGCGGCGGCTTCGTCGTTCCAACGATTTGCTTTCACGATGGGCAGACCGAGCTCTTCGGCACGCTGTGCCACCGGGGAGGGGGTGAGCACGCGCTTGCGGCCCACGGGGGCGTCTTCGCGGGTGAGCACGCCGACCACGCGCACCTTATCGGAGTTCGCCAGGTAGTCGAGCGGGGGCACGGCAACATCTGGAGTGCCTGCGTAAATAATGTTGAGCATGTGAGCCTACTTTCCGAAGCTACCGAGGGAGGAACCGGCACCGAAGGCGCCACCACCACCGAAGGCACCGCCCACGCGGGTTGCACGCTCGGTCACGGTCTTAGCTGCGACCGTGTTGTAGTCTGCGGCGCGCAGGGCACGCATCACGCGCTGCCGGTCTTCACCCACGAGACGGTCGATGAAGAGCTTGCCATGCAGG
Source organism: Rothia sp. 27098_8_161 (assembly GCF_041432905.1). Lineage (NCBI taxonomy): Bacteria > Bacillati > Actinomycetota > Actinomycetes > Micrococcales > Micrococcaceae > Rothia > Rothia sp. 27098_8_161. The sequence goes on from NZ_JAPWAL010000005.1 coordinate 108,807, forward strand.
TGGTCAGTCTCGTGCTGCAGCATGCGCGCGAACAGGCCCTCCCCCTCCAGCACGAGGGGTTCACCGTGTCGGTCCACGCCGGTCACGCGCGCCCAGTTCTTGCGTGGGGTCGCGGATTTCTGACCGGGCACGGACAGACAACCTTCGCCACCTTCCTGATTTTCTTCGCCGACCTCAAGCACGGGGTTGATGATGTAGCCCTCGCGGTCGTCAATGCCTCCGAAGGTGAAAATCTGCTTGGAGATGCCAACCTGCGGGCCAGCAAGGCCCACGCCACCCACGTCGTACATGGTTTCTAGCATGTCGTCGATGAGTCGTGCCAGGTCGTCGTCGAAGACGGTGATGGGGTCACAGACGCTGCGTAGCACAGGGTCGCCTACGGTGCGGATGCTCAGGATGGTCATGATTCTCCTTTGCCGGCGGGTGCCGGGAATGTGCTTACGGATTTCAAAATGGTGGCAGAACTGCGCTGACGGTTTTCCCAGCAGGTTTTTCCCAGTGGGAGCGTGCCGTTCTGCCTATTGTTCTATTGTCGCCGATTCAGTAGCGCGAATCTAGAACGAATCGAGGCATTGGAGTGAGGACTGAGCCTCACCTCCCGGGGGTTACAGCCTCTCCCCTATACCGCAGGCGGGGGTACTGATCTATGCCGCGGGCGGAGGTACTGATCTATGCCGCGGGCGGAGGTACTACGGGCATGAGCGCGGGGTCTTCAAATTCTTGAACCTGGCGATCGAATTCCCAGACCCGGCGCAGGGCGCAGAACTTGTACCAGTTGCGTTCGAGTACGGCGGGGTTTGCCTGCTGCGGCAACACCTGCGTTTCGCCGAGTGCCACGCCCATGAGGACGGGTGCGTCGCCGTATTTCCAGGGTTCCCAGGTGCCTTCGTCGGGGTCGAGGAGGGATTCTTCGGCTTTGAGTCCGGCGACGAGTTGCATAACGACTTTTTCGTCAAGTGCTTTGACGCGACCGCGTTTGTCGGTGCCCTTGGTTTTGTAGTCGATAATGCAGGTTCGACCTGCGATCTCTGCGACGAGGTCGAGGGTGCCCGCGTAGCCGACGGTTTCGTTCCAGATGGTAACTTCGGCAGCGAGGGGTCGGGGCTTGAAGGCTTCCCACCATTCGTCGAAGCGGTCAGCGTAGGCTTGTTCCCCGTTGATGATGAGCTGTTCACGGCTTTCATCGAAGTTGTGTTCGCGTCCCATGGTGCGTAGGGCGACTGCTTCGGCGTAGTTGTGGACGCGGTCGCCTCGGGCAGCAGCTGCGTCGCGGTATCGTTCGGAGGCGCTGGCTGCGTCGCGGATGATGGCGAATTTGAGGCCGTGGGATCCGGTGGCGCGGTATGCGCGCTGGTCTTCGAGGGCGGCTTTGGCTGCCATATACCCGTGCCAGCCACTGAGATCGCTGGTGTGCTGCCCGATGACAGTGGTGATGGAGGGGACGAGGGGTTCTCCTCCGCGGACGCGTGCGTACATGCGTCCGTAGTCGGTGGCTGCGGCGAGTTCGGGTGTTGTCACGGGGTACCTCATTCTCGGGTGGTTGTGTCCGCGGCTGAGTTTGTACTGTTTGTGGGCACAAATACCGGTGGGCATAATAAAACCCCCGTTCCTTGAAACGGGGGTTATTGGTGCGTGATACTGGGTTCGAACCAGTGACCTCTTCGGTGTGAACGAAGCGCGCTACCACTGCGCCAATCACGCTTACGGATAAGACTATACCGGGGCTTGGCATGAAGGTCAAATTTTGCGCGCCACCCCCTTTTTTATTCCTGTGTTGCTCCCCGCCGAGAAGCCACTTGAGTTTCGATGAGTACACGGCGGCACCGTAGAATCTAAAACCAGTTTCGCCGAATAAATAAATAAGCCCCCAGTCAGAAGACTGAGGGCTTATTTCCTAGTGGTGACCCCAACCGGATTTGAACCGGTGTTGCCGCCGTGAGAGGGCGGAGTACTAGGCCGCTATACGATGGGGCCGCAACCTCTGTTAGGAGGTTAGCTGGGATACCAGGACTCGAACCTAGAACAAAGGAACCAGAAACCTTCGTGTTGCCAATTACACCATATCCCATTACTCTACTGAGTTACCGTTCCGCTTCTTGCCTTTCGGCTTTTCACCGGAACGAGTAATAACTATACGGGTCTTTCAGGAGGCGTGCAAGCCGAAACCTGGAGAGACGTCTCACATTCACGGCTTTACACCCGCCAATTCCGCGTATTTCCGGGGTTTTTAGGGCTAAAAAGTTTTTTAAATTTCTTCAAAAAGAAGGTTTTGGGGCCACTTTTCACCCCTCAAAGCAGCTTCAAGGGAGCTCAGAGAGCAGCTTTAGTCTCTCCCCCGCACATTTTGCATCTCAAATTTTTTTGAAGATTTTTTCTTTCTGCACCACCTCCCGACAGCCGGGTATTCGAACAGTCAGTCAGGCAGAAAATCAGATAGCCAGACAGTCAGCTCACCCAAGCAGTCACCTCGAGAAGATCACAAGACCTCTATCTCACTCCCAACCCACGCCTTCAAAAGCTAAAACTTCTGCAGACAACAAAACCCAGAGACAACGAAAAAGCCCCGAGGCGAACCTCGGGGCTTCAGTGGAGCGGTTGACGAGACTTGAACTCGCGACATCCACCTTGGCAAGGTGGTGCTCTACCAACTGAGCTACAACCGCATGTTTTCGCTTTGAACTTTTCAGTTCGTCGCAACAACAGGTACTACTATACGAGTCTTTACTGGGGTACGCAAACTAAATTCTTGCCGCACTCCCCCAGATAGAACCAGATTAACCCCCATAAAATATACTGACTAGCAGTCTTGCAGGAAATACCCATCACAAAAAATATTCTCAAATTTATAAAAAATCCCCTTATCCACCGGGTTTCTTCAGACTTTTCGGTCCTCTGATTCCCGCTGGATAAGGGGATTCTCTTGAAACGTGGGTTCTCGCCGGGCTCTCACAGTACGCGCCACACACACCTGAGGTGCCTGCGAGCGCGCGCCATGAGTAACTACGCCATGTAGCTACGCAGAGAGTAGCTGCATCAAGAGTAGCTAGAGCTTAGTCGCTGCCTCCACCGGAGTCGCCTCCGCCAGAGTAGTCGGAGCTACTGGAGCTTCCAGCGTCGAAGTCGCCCGCCTCCGGGTCGGGGCCCGGGTCCACGAAGTCGTCGCTCTCTTCCTCTTCTTCGTCCGAAGGGTCCGAAGAATCAACAACAGACGAGGAGGTGCTTACGTCGCCGCCGTGAACCGCGTTCTGCATGGCGCGTGCCTCCAGGAATGCGGTCACGTAGGCGAGCGCCGCAGCGGCAATAATGATGACGACCATCCACACGGAGCGGTCAAAGCCAGCAATATAGGCGAACAGCCAGATAATGCAGGCGTTGGTGAGCGCCATGATGGAGCCCTTCAGCAGCGCCTTCCCCATGATCGGCTGTTTCATGGTTAGCTCAGTTCAGCGGCAAGCTTGCGCAGGCGTGCGAGGGAGGATTCCTTGCCCAGGATTTCCATGGATTCGAACAAAGGCGGGGAGATGCGCTCACCGGACACTGCGATACGCACGGGGCCGAATGCGAGGCGTGGCTTGATTGCCAGGCCGTCGACGATTGCGGCGCGCAGGGCTCCCTCAATGTTGGCTGCGGTGAAGTCCTCGAGGGGCTCCAGAGCCTCGATAGCGGCGGCAAGAACCTGCGGTGCGGATTCCTTGAGCTGCTTGCGTGCATCGTCTGCGGTGCTGATTTCTTCGTCAGCTTTAAAGAGGAATGCGAGCAGGCCGGGTGCTTCGCCAAGCAGCTGCATACGCTCCTGAACGAGGGGGGCAGCTTCGGTGAGGACCTGCTCTTCACGCTCAGTGAGGGTTTCGCCGAGTACGCCTGCGGCCTGCAGATACGGGATGAGTCGGTCGCGGAAGTCCTTGGGATCGAGCGCACGGATGTGATCGCCGTTGATAGACTCTGCCTTCTTCACATCGAAGCGTGCGGGGTTGGCAACAACGTCGTGTACGTCGAAGTGCTCGACGAGCTCGTCGATGCTGAAGACGTCCTGGTCTGCGGAGAGGGACCAGCCCAGCAGCGACAGGTAGTTCAGCAGGCCTTCCTTGATGAAGCCGGAGTCGCGCAGCAGGAAGAGGTTCGACTCGGGGTCACGCTTGGAGAGCTTCTTGTTACCCTGGCCCATGACGTAGGGCAGGTGGCCGAATTCGGGGATGAAGCTGGTCACGCCGGTGTCGATGAGCGCGCGGTATAGCGCGATCTGGCGCGGGGTAGAGGAGAGCAGGTCTTCGCCACGCAGCACGTGGGTGATGCCCATGAGTGCGTCGTCGACGGGGTTCACGAAGGTGTACAGCGGGTCGCCGTTGGAGCGGACGACCACGTAGTCGGGTACGGTGCCTGCCTTGAAGGTGATTTCGCCGCGAACGAGGTCCTTGAAGGTGATATCCTCATCGGGCATGCGCAGACGCCACACGGGCTTGCGGCCTTCTGCGCGGTAGCCTTCCTTCTGCTCTTCGGTGAGGTTGCGGTCGTAGTTGTCGTAGCCGAGCTGTGGGTCCTGACCGGCTGCCTTGCGGCGTTCCTTCACCTCGTCGGGGGTGGAGAAGTCTTCGTACACGTAGCCGCCTTCAACGAGCTTTGCGAAGATCTCGTTGTAGATGCCTGCGGTCTTACGCTCGGACTGGCGGTAGGGCTCGTGGGGGCCGCCGACGCCAACGCCTTCATCCCAGTTGATGCCGAGCCAGTGCAGGGATTCGAGCACCTGGTTGAACGACTCTTCGGAATCACGTGCCGCGTCGGTGTCTTCGATGCGGAAGATCAGCTTGCCGCCGGTGTGGCGCGCGTACGCCCAGTTGAAGAGGGCGGTACGGACCATGCCCACGTGCGGGGTGCCGGTGGGCGAGGGGCAGAAGCGGACGCGGGTGTCTGCGGGGCTGTTGAGTACGGGACCGTGGTATTCGGTCATGATGTCTCCTTAACGGTGTGTTTCAGGATGTACGTTACGTTGTTGGGCGCGGTCAGCTTAGTCGCGCACGCGGGTGACGAGAGAGCCGATGCCTTCGACTTCGACCTCTATTTCGTTGCCGTCGCGCAGTACGCTGATGCCGGCGGGGGTGCCGGTGAGCAGTACGTCGCCGGGCAGCAGGGTGAAGATTTCGGAGGCTGCGGCAACCTGTTCGGCTACAGAGTAGTGCATTTCGGAGGTGTTGCCTTCCTGCACGACGTCGCCGTCAACCCAGGTGGTAATATTCAGCGAGTCGGTGTCCAGGTCGGTTTCGATCCAGGGGCCGAGCGGGGTGGAGCCGTCGAAGCCCTTGGCGCGGGTCCACTGGCGGTCTTCGAGCAGGTCTCGGGCGGTGAGGTCGTTGGCTACGGTGTAGCCGAAGATGACTTCGTGCACGCGCTCAAGAGGCACAGACTTGGCGATACGACCGATAATGACGGCGAGTTCACCTTCTGCGCTGACAGCTTCGGAATACTCGGGCAGGGTCACGGGGTCACCGGGACCAATGACGGTGGTGTTGGGCTTGAGAAAGAACTGCGGGGAGGCAGGTGCTTCGGTTCCTGCCCAGTTTGCGATCGCTCCAATCACCTTGGATCGGGGGATGATCGGGGCGAGCAGGCGCACCTGGTCGATGCGGTAGGTGGTGCCGGTCGGTTCGATACCCGAGTAGAAGGGGTCTCCGGCGAGCACGCGCAGGGTTTCTTCGCCTGCATCGCCTTCTACCAGCCCGAAGTGGAGCTCATTATTTACGGTAAATCGTGCAATACGCATACCTTCTAGGGTACCAGCCTTCGAGGGCGGGGCGGCGGGTGGGGTCTGAGCGAGGCGGGGCGGCGGTGGGGTTCGCCTCCCCTCCCCTATCTTCGGGGTAGCAACGCCGCACGCACTATTGACCGGGCACAGCATTTACCGGGTACAGCGAATCCCCGCGGGCTACTCGCCGCGCGACGTGCGGGGTCGGGCGGGGCATCCTGCGGGGATTTCGCGGGTTACGTTTGTTGAACGTTTAGATGAGGCGGGTCATCCAGCCGTGGCGGTCCTCAACGGTGCCCAGCTGAATACCGACGAGCTCTTCGCGCAGGCTCTTGGAGATTTCGCCGAAGTGCTCGGTGGGTGCCGGGATTTCGAAGTCTTCAGCCTTGAGCTTGCCGATGGGGGCGACCACTGCCGCTGTGCCGCAGGCGAAGATTTCGGTGATGTCGCCGTTTGCCACGCCTTCACGCCATTCGGTGAGGGTGATGGCGCGCTCTTCGACGGTCATGCCGCGGTCCTTGGCGAGCTGAATCAGCGAGGAGCGGGTCACGCCTTCGAGGATGGTGCCGGTCAGTTCGGGGGTGACGATCTTGTTTTCCTTGCCGAAGACGAAGAAGACGTTCATGCCGCCGAGCTCTTCGATGGCGTCGCCGCGGTGTGGGTCCTTGAAGATGACCTGCTTGCAGCCGTGTTTTTCGCCTTCGGTCTGGGCAATCATGGATGCTGCGTAGTTACCGCCGCATTTTGCCGCACCGGTGCCGCCTTCGCCTGCGCGGGCGTAAGTGGTGGAGAGCCAGATGTCTACGGGTTCGGGGGTGCCAAAGTAGTTACCTGCGGGCGAGCCGATGACGTGGTACTGCACGTGCTTTGCAGGGCGCACGCCGAGGTACGCTTCGGTTGCGATCATGAAGGGTCGGAAGTAGAAGGCTTCACCGTCGCCGGTGGGTACCCAGTTTTCGTCGACCTTCACGAGTTCACGCAGGGATTTGATGAACAGTTCTTCGGGCAGTTCGGGCAGGGAGAGGCGGCGTGCGGAGTTCGCGAAACGTGCCGCATTCTTCTCGGGACGGAAGGTCCATACGGAGCCGTCAGCGTGGCGGTAGCCCTTAATGCCTTCGAAGATTTCCTGACCGTAGTGGAAGACGGATGCTGCGGGGTCAAGGGCGAGCGGGCCGTAGGGATGAACTCGTGCGTCGTACCAGGTACCGCCGGTCTTGTAGTCGCCTTCCCAGTCGATGGTGACCATGTGGTCGCTGAAGTAGTCGCCGAAGCCGGGGTTTGCAAGGATTTCAGTGCGGCGTTCGGCGGTGGCTGGTGACTGGTTTGCTTCGTGGCTGAATTCGATGGCCATCGTTCTGCGTTCCTCTTCGTCTAGTTGCCTCTGTGGGCGTTCTTTGAGTGGCGGTTCTCGCGGCGGGGCGAGGGACCAGTGTGTGCCGCCGGGCGCGTTGTCGTACGGGGCAGATGGTGCATCTAGCGGTCTGTGCTAGTCGGATGCATCAAAGCTAGTGGTGGATGGTGTCCACCGCCGAGGTGCCGGGCGGGTGTGCCTGACCTGTTTTAGAGTACCGGAAAGATGCGTTTGCCGCATGTGCGCCTTTTCTCCCATTCAGGATATGAACAGGTGAAGCCCGGAAGGTATGTTCCTTCCGGGCTTCACGGGTGTTTCGCATTCAGCTGCTACGGCTGATAAGTTTTAGCCGCGTGGATTTTAACCGAGGCGTGCGAGCACGTCTGCACCGACCTGATCGGTTCCGCGCATGCTCGCGCCGTTTTCGCGCATATCTGCTTCGACAGCGTCCTCAATGCGGGCTGCGGCAGCATCGTGACCAAGGTGACGCAGCAGCATCGCGCCGGCGAGGATTGCGGCGGTGGGGTTTGCTTTGTTCTGGCGGGCGATATCCGGTGCGGAGCCGTGTACGGGCTCGAACATGGAGGGAAACTCGCCGACGGCGTTAATATTGCCGCTTGCCGCGTAGCCGATACCACCGGTCACTGCACCGGCGAGGTCAGTTATGATGTCGCCGAAGAGGTTATCGGTGACAATCACGTCGAATCGGGCAGGGTCGGTGACCATGAAGATGGTGGTGGCGTCAATATGCAGGTAGTCGGTCTCAACCTCGGGGAATTCAGCCGCGATTTCGGTGAAGTAGCGGTTGTAGAGGCGGCCTGCGTGGGTGAGCACGTTGGTCTTGTGCACGAGGGTGACCTTCTTGCGGCGGGTGGAAGCCAGCTCGAAGGCGTAGCGCACTAGGCGCTCCACACCGTGTGCGGTGTTAAGGGAGACTTCGGTGGCGATTTCGTGGGGGGTGCCGCCGCGGATAACGCCGCCGTTGCCGATGTAGGGCCCTTCAGTGCCTTCACGCACGACGACGAAGTCGATGTTTCCGGGGTTGTCAAGCGGAGAAACTGCACCGGGGTACAGGCGGGAGGGGCGCAGGTTGATGTAGTGGTCAAAGGCGAAGCGCAGCTTCAGGAGCATTTCGCGTTCGATGAGACCGGAGGGAATCTTGCCGCTGCGCGGGTCTGCACCGATGGCACCAAAGAGGATCGCGTCGTGCTGCTTGAGGGCGTCCATGGTGGAGTCGGGCAGAGTTTCACCAGTTTCCAGCCAGTGCTCAGCACCGAGCTTGTAGTGGGTGGGGGTCACGGTGATATTTTCGAGCTCGCAGGCGCGGGCGAGGATGCGCTGGGCTTCGGTAATGATTTCGGGGCCGATGCCGTCACCGGGGATAACGGCGAGGTCGATGCTACGTGCTTCAGTCATGCCTCTACCGTAATACGCGCCGCGGGTGGGCGGTAGAGTGTACGGGCGGGGTCTCAGACTCTGGGCTAATCCCTATCCCTGCCCGGCAACACCTCCTGAATTCTGGGGGTTCTGGATTTTGTGGCGTTCAGATCCCACCGGTTAAAACGATATTCCTCGACTGAATAATCAGCCGGGGAATATCGTTATGATTTCTCACTCAGTGTGAGAGCCCTAAGGGTCTATGCAATTACGCGGTGCGCTTGCAGAGGGAGACCTTGACGTAGCCGTTACCACGTGCGCCACGAGCGGTCGGAGCGTTGCCTGCGGACTCGATAGTACCGCCGGAAAACACCGGGAGCCACGTAGGAGCCACCAGCACCACCGAACTGTGCGAAGCCGGAGCCACCCTTATCGCCAGCGGTGGAGGAGCTGAAGGGCTCCTGCTTGTTCTGCTGGTAAAGCTCAGAACACCGTAGATGTTAGCCCTTGCTGTACAGCAGGGGCTGCTCGCCACCGACGCCGCCGTTGCCGTAGTCCATACCGCCGGTTGCGGGGCGAGTCTGCCAAATCGCTGTGCTATCAATGCAGGGCTCGGACGCCAGGTAAGCTACACCACCTCGATACACTGGAAATATGCCCCTCAAGTACACCGAATCCCAGCAGAACCCACAACACAGCACAGCAACAGCCGAACCCGGCTACGCCGTAACGCATACCCGCGGCATCTCAGAAAGCAACGACCTGCCCGCTGACGCAATCACTGCCTCCAGCCGCGTGCAAAGCTACCTCAGAGACAAACGTGGCTGGATGAACGTCATCGTCGTCGCACACATGCAGTTATTCTGCTGCGTGCTCTCCACTGCCTTCATCAACAGCTACGGCTGGATCCCGGTCATCTCCGCGGTCTGCAGCACCACCGCACTCTACTTCCGCTACCGCTTCCCCTACGGAAGCATCTACGTGGTCATCGCGGCGCTCTGCATCACCCTCCTGTCTCCCTTCCCCAACTCACTCGCCATCACCTGCTACCCGCCGGTCAGCCTCGCCGCATACCACACCGGCAGGCACTGGGCCCGCCGCGCCCGCTTCCGCTCCCTCATTCTCGGCTGGGTCGGCGCACTCGCCGTCACCGTACAGACCTTACTCTCACTCCTCTACCACTGGGACGACATACCCGCCCGCATCTTCATCTCCCTGATGCTCGGCGTACTCTGCGGATCTATCTTCACCGTCTTCTGGTTCCTCGGCGACTCCCGCCGCATGCGCGAACTGCGCAGCGAAGAATTCGAAGAACGCGCCCGCCGCCTCGAATACGAGCAGGAACAGGAACGCCGCCTCGCCGCACAGGACGAACGCACCCGCATTGCCCGCGAAATGCACGATATTGTGGCACACTCACTGTCCAGCATTATTTCTCAGGCGGATGGGGCACGCTACGCCGCCGCAAGCGCCCGCACCGCACGCGCACAGCAAACGCAACTGGAAGAGCAGGTTGAGCAGCCCGGTCAAGCTCAGCTGCAGAGCGCACCGGACATTGCGGAGCAGACCCTCGAACTCATCGCAGATACGGCACGCGACTCCCTCACCCAGATGCGTTCCCTACTCGGGCTACTGCGCACAGACGAGGCAACCTCCTACGTGCCCGTGCCCACCCTCAGCAATGTACCCGCCCTCGTGGAGCAGAGCCGCCGCGCCGGGCTACCCGTCACTTTCACCGGAATCACCGGCACCATGGCGCGCACCCTGCCGCAGGGTGCCGAGCTGGCGGCGTACCGAACCGTGCAGGAGGCGCTCACCAACGCGCTCAAGCACTCCCCCGGCGCGGCAACCGCCGTCACTATTCACTGGGGTGAGGACGGTCTGCACATGCGGGTGCAGAACGACCCGGTTTCTGCTGTTTCCTCTGTCTCGACCTCAGCCTCGAATCAGCACACCAGCAGCCCGGTACCCGGTAGCGGTAACGGTCTGCGCGGCATGAGCGAGCGCATCGCCCTCTACCACGGCACCCTCACCTACGGTCTGCAACCCGATGGCGGCTGGCTCGTTGAGGCAACGCTCCCCTACCGCAACCTCTAATACCTCTATACCCTGTTCGCTCCTCTTATTCCTCTACCCCACCACTGTGACTAGGATTGAAACTATGTACTCTTCCGTACCGCAGAACGCCCAGCCGATCCGCGTGATGCTCGTTGACGACCAGCGCCTGGTGCGCGGCGGTCTGAGCATGCTCGTCAACTCCCAGCCGGACCTGCAGGTCGTCATGGAAGCTGATGACGGCCTGGCAGCTATTGACGTTTTTGACCGTATGGTCTCTGAGGGGCAGGCACCGCAGGTCATCCTCATGGATGTGCGCATGCCGCACTGCGACGGGCTAGAGGCGGCGCGCCGCATTCTGGAGCGTGACACCCAGCGTGAAGTGTCCGAGGATGAGCGGGTGCGCATTATTATGCTCACGACTTTCGATATTGATGAGTACGTGTATTCGGCGGTGCGTGCCGGGGCGAGCGGTTTTTTGTTGAAGGATACTCCGCCGGAGCAGCTGCTGGAGGCGATTCGTACGGTGCACCGCGGCGATGCGGTGATTGCGCCGTCTGCGACTCGCCGTCTATTGGAGCAGATGATTCCGGTGCTGGATTCTCCCGATCCTGCCGCTCCTGTTACCGAGTCTGTTGTTCCTGCCGCCGAGTCTGTGCAGGCTACTCCCCCGGCTGCTGGTCCTGAGATTCCTAAGGCGACGTTTATTCCGGCTGATTCTACGAGCTTTGAGCCTGTTGCTGATTATCCGCATCGCGAGTTGATTGAACAGTTGTCACCGCGTGAGTTTGAGGTGCTGGGTCTGATTGCGCGCGGCTTATCGAATGCGGAGATTACGCGGGAGTTGGTACTTTCGGAAGCGACGGTGAAGACGCATGTGTCGCATGTGTTGGCGAAGCTGGGTGCGCGTGATCGTGTGCAGGCGGTCATTATGGCGTATGAGGCGGGTATTGCCCAGTAGCCGTTCCCTAATATATAGGAATACGGCAGGCTAGAGAGCACGGCAAGCTAGAGGACACAGCAAAGCCCCGGCGGGCGCCTCCTAATCGAGGCACCCTCCGGGGCTCTATTAGTTAGGTGATTTCTTGTATCGCGTCGATGATTCGTTCAAAGTCGCTCATCAGCTCAGGCAACTTATTCCGGGCGACGTCCCATGGGACAGCAAAATCAACACTCACATAGCTGTGAGAAATGATGTTACGAATAGCAATGAGGTACTGCCACTCAGCCCGTTCATACCGTTCATAATCTTCTGGGTATTTTGAACGAATTCTATTGAGGGTTTCGCCAATGACCTGAAAGCGCATGCAGAGCGCGTCCTGGACCACCCCGTTTGAGCCGTCTATCAGGTCTTCATATCGCTCGGGCGTAAAAGCGTAGATACGCTGAGCTGACTCAAGAATCAGAGAGAAGTCATCAAGCGAGCTTTTCATAGCGGCAGCTCCACCATGTCCGGTTCTGCTTCCGCATAGATGCCGGGGCGCAATTGGGTAGCCATATCAACGCTACGGCCGGTCAGTTGTTCAATGCGGTGCTGAGCATCCACCATCTGCATGAACTCATCAAAAGGGGCTACACCCGGCATCTGCACCAGAAAATCCAGGTCGCTGGTTTCGGTCAGCTCACCGCGGGCAGCGCTGCCGAAGAGTCGGGCACGGCGCACACCGGCATCACGGAGGATCTGAAGAACCTCCGCTTCATGGGGTAGCGTGTACCCGCGACGCAGATTGGGGTGGCTAGTGCTCATACACCCATCATACGCGCAAAGCCAGGCTACAGGTCTGCTCCAAGAGCCTGAGAGCACAGTAAAGCCCCGGCGGGCGCCTCCTAATCGAGGTACCCTCCGGGGCTTTACTATCTCACGCTGAGTATCCGGGTTTGCCGGGTACTGTGACTATGCCGGGTTAGCCGCGCATACCCTCAACCGGGGACATGCGAGCCGAACGAGCCGCAGGCAGCGCCGAAGCGAGCATCGCGGCGAGTACACCCACAATGAGGATGACCACGTACCAGATGTACGGCAGGTCAAGCACGAGCGGGGCGCTGGAGCTTACGGCAGCCATCACAATCTTCGCGGAGACCGCACCGATGACCGTACCGGCAATCATGCCGAGCACCACTGCGGCGAGCGTAATCAGAATCGCCTCAATGGAGATCATGCGGCGCAGCTGCTTGCGGGACAGACCCAGCGAGCGGAGCATCGCATTCTCACGGCGGCGTTCGTTGACCGACAGGGTCATCGTGTTCGCCACACCAATGATGGAGATAACCACTGCGAGCATGAGCATCACCAGGGTGAAGGTCAGCATGACGGTCAGCAGCTGGTCAAACGTCTGGCGTTCCTGCAAGCCACCGGTGAAGGAGCTGTCAGGGCTGGCACGGTTCAGTTCAGTCTGCAGGGTCACGTTCTCGCTACTGGTCAGCGGGGATACCGCACGCACCAGAATGACGGTGTCGTTACCGCGTGCCTGGCTGGTGACGGTCAGATGTGATGCCTTTGTCTGAGCTTCCTGGTCACCGCTCGCGATTGCTTCTTCCAGGCGCTTCTGAGCTTCCTCAGCGGCGGGGTTAGCAACTACCTGCGGGTTCTTGGCATCCTGTAGTTTAGCGGCGGTGGCAGGGTTGACAATCAGCAGGTTCTGTTTGGTTGCGGACTTGACGGGCTTGAGTTCCACTTCGCCGAGCGGGCCGCGCGCCTTCAGACGGCTGGACTCATTCAATCCAGCGGACTTCCAGAGCCCCTGCGGCACGAGCACGGTGTCGTCAGCAAGGTTCGAGTTTTCGTCGGGCAGGATTGCATTCAGATCGGAGGAGCTTAGCGCCACCAGATCGGAATTCTGGTTGGCGGTCTGGCCCTCGTACTCGACGGTGTAGTCAACCACACCGGCTGCGTAACCAACAGCGGATGCCTGAACGTTCTTAATACCCTTGACCTTGGAGGCGATATCCTCCGCCTTGGTCACCGTGGAGGCAGCCTCAGACTGGTCGTACGAGCTGTAGTTCGCCTGCGCAGAAATCGGGTACTGCTGATCCAGTGCCTTGACGAACGATGCGCTCAGAACCGTGTAGCCAGTCAGCACAATCGACACCACCAGGGTGCCCACCAGCACGGCGCGGCCGGTGGAGACGGTACGCTTGGGTGAACGCAGCGCGTTGGCGAGCGCAAGCTTACCGGTCTGGGTGCGGGTAACCGTGCCGAGGGCCCGTACCAGCGGAGGTAGTACCAGCGGGGTGATGAGGAAGACCGCAATACCGAGCAGCAGTGCGGCGAGCATGCCGAGGAAGATCGCGGAGTTACCGTCACGTTCGGTGCTGGTTGCCTTATCGAGTGCAGCCACAACAGCGACCACGCCGCCGATGGCGAAGAGGGCACCGATGATGGGGCCGATCTTGCCGGGCTTGCTGACTTCGCGGTTAGTGTGTTCGCTCATTGCGCTAATGGGCGAGATGCGCAGGGCGCTTCGTGCCGGGGAGAGTGACGCCAGAACCGTCACGATGGTGCAGAGGAGCACACTCACCAGAATCGGGGTGATCGAGTAGGAGATCATGATGGTGGTGAGGTTTGCACCAACAAGCGCGCCAACCGGGTAGGTCAGCAGCGCACCGATGAGGGAGAACACCACGCCCACGGTAATGGATTCGACGAGTAGCATCCGTACGAGAGAGCCGCCGCGGGCACCGAGGGTACGCAGCAGAGCCAGTTCACGAATGCGCTGGCCAACCAGCACCGCGAAGGTGTTGGAGATGACGAAGGAGGAAACCAACAGAGCCAGTGCCGCGAAGGCACCCAGGACCACGCTAATGGAGGTGAAAACCTCAGAGATGCTCTTCTGGAAGTCTTCCAGCAGCTTCTGACCGGTCATAACGCGCGGGTCGTTCTTAGTGTCGCCGCTGCTGAGGGAGTCCTGCAGGCTCTTGAGTTTGGCGTCGGTTACGCCGTCCTTGAACTTGAGGTAGATGAGGTTCGCGCCAGCCATGCTACGGTAGCCTGCCGCCGAGCTACTGTTTTCTGTCTCGGCTGCTTTCAGGGTGGCTTCGCCGAGGCTGGTGCCGCCAATGAAGACAGCCTGGTTGGTGGTGGAGCCTTCAAAACCGGGGTCGAACAGACCGACGACGGTGTATTCGGCGGTCTTGTCAGTACCGGGGGCGCTGACGGATTCTACAACGTCGGTGCTGGTGACCTTGCCGTTCAGCGAGAGGTTGTGCTTCTTCGCGAAGTAGGTAGAGACCATGATTTCGTGGTCGCTACTGGGGATTTTGCCCTGTACCTTGTACGGAAAGAGGCTCGAGTCGGCGGGCAGCTGGTTGTACTGCACGGGAGTTTTCTGGTCGCCGGTACCGATCGAACCCGTGACAGCGTACTGTACCCAGTAGCCGGAGAGCAGATCGCTCTTTTCTACTTTCTGAATCTGGTCACGAGTCAGGTAGATAGAGGTGCTGTCTTTACCGTCGCTGGTTGTGGCGGCGGAGGCGACGACCGCCTCGGCGCGGGAGAGCACGTCACCCACGGAGGAGTTAACGGTCGCCTGCAGCGAGTTGGTGAGCATCATAATGGCGGCGATGAAGAAGGATGAGATCGCGATGCCTATGCCCGTGAGGATGTATTTTCCTTTGGAAGCGCGCAGATTGGAGCGCGCCACCGTGTTCAATGTGGTTGCCACGGCTTATCGACCTTCCAGCTGTGCCATTGCGCCAAGGACGGCGTCGTAGGTGGGTTCGATCATTTCGCCGGCGACCATGCCGTCCTTGATGAAGACCACGCGGTCTGCGTAGGAGGCAGCATTTGCGTCGTGGGTAACCATGAGGATGGTCTGTGCGTGGTCGGTTGCGGCTGCACGCAGCAGACGCAGCACCTCGGCTCCGGAGTTGGAGTCGAGGTTACCGGTCGGTTCGTCGGCGAAGACCACTTCGGGGCGTGCGAGCAGGGCGCGCACGATGGCGACGCGCTGCTGCTGACCGCCGGAGAGCTGTTCGGGGCGGTGGTCGAGGCGGGTTTCCAGGCCGAGGGTCTTGACCAGGTAGTCGCGCCACTGCGGGTCCGGCTTCTTACCGGCGAGGCCCAGAGGCAGGTCAATGTTCTGGCCCGCGGTGAGGGTGGGCACCAGGTTGAACGCCTGGAAGATGAAACCGATGTGTTCGCGGCGGAACTCGGTGAGGGCGTTGTCCTTCAGGCCGAAGAGCTCGGTACCGCCAATACGGATGGAGGTCGCCGGGTTCGGGTCGGGGGTGTCCAGGGTTGCGATGGTCTGCATCAGCGTGGACTTACCGGAACCGGAAGGACCCATAATTGCGGTGAACTTACCCTGCTCAAAGTCAACGGAGACGTTGTTGAGGGCATGGACAGTGGCTTCACCGATGCCGTAAGTTTTGGAAAGGTTTCGTGCGGAGACGGCAGGCTGTGCCGTCTGTGCGTGATGAGTTGTCGTAGTCATGCTTAAATTATTTCACACAGCGTGGCGCTGACTAGTGGTTTTTTCTCATCCTCCAGGTTGATTTTGGTGGGTGGGCACCGGGTCTTTATCTATGGATTCAGAGTGCCCCACTAACTCCGCGGGCTGAGCTGAGCCTGTGCCGGGCTGGGCTGGATGCAGGCCTCATCCTTAAGGATGAGTGGCGGCTCAATCGGCGTTCTCACAGTGCATCCTTACCCCGCTTCCCTTACCCCTGCTTCTCTGCCTCGTACCCGTACCTATATATGCGAAAACCCCCGGCTCCTCCCCCGTCTGGGGTGGGGAAGCCGGAGGCTTTCATAGACTATCCGTTATAGCGCTATCATTGCAGCGCTATCTCAGGCGCTGTCCACTAGTGTTCAGGCAGTTGTTATGCCTTGGGCGCTTCGTAGCGGGGGAACACCGGTGTGGGTGCGGGCAGTTCCGTGCCGGGCACGAGCGCGGTACCGATGGCTGCGAACTGGCGTGCGTCGCCTTCGGGTACGCCGAGCAGGGTCAGCAGCTTGGCGGTTGCGTCGGGCATGACGGGCTGCAGCAGCAGGGCGACCTTGCGTACGACTTCGAGGGTTACGTACAGTACGGTGTTCATGCGGTCGAGTTCGCCGTTCTTGCGCAAGGTCCAGGGTTCCTGCTCTGCGAAGTAGGCGTTGGTGTCTGCGAGCACAGTCCAGATGCGTTCCAAAGCGCGGTGGAATGCCTGCTCGTCGAAGTCTGCACGGACCGGCTCGTAGAGGGCTGCCGCCTCGTCGAGGATCTTGCGGTCGGCTTCGGTGAATTCGCCGTGGGTGGGCACCGCTCCGCCGCAGTTCTTGGCGACCATGGACAGGGAACGCTGGGCGAGGTTGCCGAGGTTGTTTGCCAGGTCGGAGTTGATGCGGTTGATGATGGACTCTTCGGAGTAGGAGCCATCCTGGCCGAAGGATACCTCGCGCATGAGGAAGAAGCGTACGGCGTCCAGGCCGAATGCGTCGACGAGGTTTGCGGGGTCGACGACGTTGCCGACGGACTTGGACATCTTTTCGCCGTTCACGAGCAGGAAGCCGTGGCCGAAGACGCGCTTGGGTAGCTCCAGGCCGGCAGACCACAGGAATGCAGGCCAGTAGATGGAGTGGAATCGGGTGATGTCCTTACCGATGAGGTGCAGGTCGGCCGGCCAGTACTTGGTGAACAGTTCGTTGTCGGTATCGGGGTAGCCGAGGCCGGTGAGGTAGTTGGTGAGGGCGTCAACCCACACGTACATGACGTGCTTGTCGTTGCCGGGTACGGGTACGCCCCAGTCGAAGGTGGTGCGGGAGATGGACAGGTCGTTGAGGCCGCCCTTGACGAAGGAGATCAGCTCGTTACGGCGCGATTCGGGGTAGACGTAGCCTTCGTTAGCGTAGAGTTCAAGGAGCTTGTCACCGTACTTGGAGAGGCGGAAGAAGTAGGACTCTTCTTCGGTCCATTCGACTTCGGTGCCGGTGGTGATGGCGTAGCGCTGGCCGTCGCGCACTTCAGTTTCATCTTCTGCGTAGTAGGCTTCGTCGCGTACGGAGTACCAGCCGGCGTACTTGTCAAGGTAGATGTCGCCGTTTTCTTCCATGCGCTTCCAGATGGCCTGGGATGCGGTGTAGTGGTCGGGGTCGGTGGTGCGGATGAAGCGGTCATAGCTGATGTTCAGCGCATCGTTCATTGCTTTGAAGCGTGCGGAGTTCTCGTCGGCAAGTTCCTTAGCGGTCTTACCGAGCTTCTCTGCGGTGGTCTGCATCTTCTGGCCGTGCTCGTCGGTGCCGGTCATGAAGCGCACGTCGAAGCCGTCGAGGCGCTTGAAGCGGGCTAGCACGTCGGCTGCGATGGTTTCGTAGGCGTGGCCGATGTGCGGGTTGCCATTAGGGTAGGAGATGGCGGTGGTGATGTAGAACGGAGTTGCAGTCATAACTTTCAGTTTACCGCAGTCTTAGGCTAGGCTCTCACCCTGGTTATGTATAGTCTGAAATGCGACGGCCCAAACACCAAGCCGCCAAGCAACAGACCAAACCGTGACAACCCTCCCCACCCGGTTCGCTAGGCACGGGGTGCACACGAAACTACCGTGCACCCCAACAAACCGGCGGGATAACGCGCCCCTGCCGAACCTGCAGAAACCACCTGAGGAATCGGTGTCGTCCGTAGTGACATCAGGGTGTCCGAGCTCTGCGAGGACAGGTCCCCTTGTAGGAACGAGGGCGAACACCGATTCCTCAACCCATGAAGACTGCATTTCAAGGAGAACGCAAAAATCCCGCCGATTCCGAAGAATCAGCGGGATTTTCTTTGATGTGCGCCCCCTGGGACTCGAACCCAGAACCCATTGATTAAGAGTCAATTGCTCTGCCAATTGAGCTAGAGGCGCTTATTTATTTTTCAAGGTCTCCCTTGCAACGATTAAATACTATACGGCATTTTATGAATGCCTGCAACTCAATTAATAATGAACTGCATCACACATTTGCCAGGTGGTGCTTTTCAGCTTGAAATAGCAAAGAATCCGGCGCTCCACCCCTCCTCTGTGTGGGGCGAGAGGTGAAACGCCGGATTCTTAGAAAGCTATTGCTGAGCTACCGTTTAGCGAGCGACGGAACCTTCGGTGTAGTCGTCGTCAACGGAGTTCCAGGAGAACAGCTCGCGCAGCTTGCGGCCGGTTGCCTCGATGGGGTGTGCCTCGCCCTTTGCGCGCAGTTCCTTGAACTCGGGTGCGCCTGCAGCCTGGTCTTCCATGAAGCGCTTTGCAAAGTTGCCATTCTGGATGTCTGCTAGGACAGCCTTCATGTTTTCCTTGACCTCGGGGGAAATCACGCGGGGGCCGGAGACGTAGTCGCCGTACTCTGCGGTGTCGGAGATGGACCAACGCTGCTTAGCGATGCCACCCTCAATCATCAGGTCAACGATGAGCTTGAGCTCGTGCAGAACCTCGAAGTATGCGATTTCGGGCTGGTAGCCAGCTTCGGTGAGGACCTCGAAGCCGTACTGGACGAGCTGAGAGGTGGAGCCGCAGAGGACTGCCTGCTCGCCGAACAGGTCGGACTCGGTCTCTTCGGTGAAGGTGGTCTTGATGACGCCTGCGCGGGTTGCGCCGAGGCCCTTTGCGTAAGACAGCGCCAGTGCGAGTGCTTCGCCGGATGCATCCTTCTCAACTGCGACCAGGGCGGGAACGCCGCGGCCTGCTTCAAATTCTCGGCGGACGGTGTGGCCGGGACCCTTGGGAGCAACCATTGCCACGTCGACACCCTCAGGGGCGGTGATGTAGCCGAAGCGGATATTGAAGCCGTGTGCGAAGAACAGTGCGTTGCCGGGCTTCAGGTGGGGTTCGATGCTTTCTGCGTAGACCTTTGCCTGGACCTGGTCCGGGGTCAGAATCATAATGACGTCTGCTTCTGCTGCTGCTTCTGCAACGGTTGCGACTCGCAGGCCTTCTGCCTCAGCCTTGGCACGGGACTTGGAGCCCTCGGACAGACCGACGATGACCTTCACGCCGGAGTCACGCAGGTTCAGTGCGTGTGCGTGGCCCTGGGAGCCGTAGCCGATAACTGCTACAGTGCGACCCTGAATCAGGGAGAGGTCTGCGTCGTCGTTGTAGAAAATGGTTGCTGCCATTTCTTCTCCTCAGTAAGTTTGGTATGCGGCCCAGGCTGGGCTCAACATTGACTATTCTACTTGATAGCTTTTGGGGTGCAGGCTTACGAGAGTGCTTCTCAGATTTTGACTGAAAGTATTTGTACCCTGCTTTATCGGGGGGACCGGGGTTTTCGGTGCCGGATTTTCTGTACCGAGCTTTTCAGTACCTGGCACTCCCCGCCCGCACTGTGAATTGGTGTGTTTCGGTGGTGCGGGCGGGACTGCTACAAGGGTAGCGTGGGGAGCACTAGATGCACTCGTGCTAGATACGTTCGCTCATGGCGCGCGGGCCGCGTGCCAGGGCGATGGTGCCTGCGCGAACAATTTCGCGAACACCATAGGGTTCCAGAACGTCCAGCAGTGCGTTGAGCTTCTCCGCAGAACCGGTTGCCTCGATCACAACAGACTCGGGGGAAACGTCAATCACAGATGCACGGAACAGGTCTGCCGCCTGGACGATCTGCAGACGTGCCACTGCATCCGCCTTGACCTTAATCAGGATGTGACCGCGCTGGGTGGAGGATTCGGCGGGAAGCTCGACAACCTTCAGCACGTGAACGAGCTTGTTCAGCTGCTTGGTAATCTGCTCGATGGTATGGGCGTCACCCTCGGTCACGACGGTGATACGGGAAACACCGGGGTTTTCGGTGGGGCCCACAGCCAGGGAGAGGATGTTGAACAGACGGCGGGAGAACAGACCGGAGACGCGGGTGAGAACGCCCGGCTTATCTTCTACCAGAACGGACAGAGTGTGCAGAGCCATTAGTTCTCTCCCTCACGATCGAACTCGGGCGAAGTGTTCTTCGCAATCCAAATCTTGTCATTAGATACGCCTGCCGGGACCATGGGCCAGACAAGGGCGTGGGGGCTGACAGTGAAGTCAATGACGACAGGGCGGTCGTTGATTTCCAGGGCAGCCTTAATGGTGGCATCCACATCCTCGTCGCGCTCGCAACGGAAGGTTGCACAGCCATATGCTTCACCAAGCTTGACGAAGTCGGGGATACGTACGGTGCCGTGACCGTCCTTCAGGTCTGTGTTGGAATAGCGCTCGTTGTAGAACAGAGTCTGCCACTGACGCACCATACCGAGGGAGGAGTTGTTGATGATGGCAACCTTCACGGGAATGTTGTTATGTGCGCAAGTGACCAGTTCCTGGTTGGTCATCTGGAAGCAACCGTCACCGTCAATAATCCACACGGTGGATTCGGGGTGCGCAACCTTAGCACCCATACCTGCAGGAACGCCGTAGCCCATGGTGCCCAGACCAGCGGAGCTAATGAAGTGGCGGGGGTTCTCCTGCTGAATGTAGTGTGCACCCCACATCTGGTGCTGACCAACGCCGGTGACGTAGTATGCGTCAGGACCGGTCAGAGCGCTAATACGCTCGAGGACGTATTCGGGCGAGCCGAGACCGTCGGTGGGCTTCTCGTAGCCGAGCGGGTAATCCTTGCGGATAACATTCAGCTCGTTCCACCACTCGGTGAGATTCGGCAGCTGGTCTGCGAATTCGGTGGAGAGCAGGTCGGTCAGCTCAGGCAGGACATACTTGAGGTCGCCGACAATCGGAACATCCGCGAAGCGAATCTTCGAAATTTCTGCCGGGTCAACGTCAATGTGGATGACCTTAGCCTCGGGAGCGAAGGAGTCAAGCTTACCGGTAACGCGGTCATCGAAGCGTGCACCGAGGGTAATCAGCAGGTCAGACTTCTGCATTGCTGCGACGGCGGGGACGGTACCGTGCATACCGGGCATACCGAGATTCTGGGGGTCCGAGTCGGGGAACACGCCAATAGCGTTCAGGGTAGTGACGACGGGTGCACCGATGAGCTTAGCCAGCTTGTGGAACTCTTCGGAAGCACCTGCACGGACCAGGCCACCGCCAACGTAGAAGACGGGGTGCTTGGACTCGGTAATGTACTTTGCGGCTTCGTGGATCTGCTTGGAGTGGCCGCGAGTGACGGGGGTGTAGCCGCGCAATTCGAGGTCCTCAGGAATACCGCGGTATTCCATCATGCCAACCTGTGCATCCTTGGTGACGTCCACGAGCACGGGGCCGGGGCGGCCGGTAGATGCGATATGGAATGCTGCTGCGAGCGCACGGGGGATGTCTTGCGGGTCGGTAATCATGAAGGAATGCTTGGAGATGGGCATTGCCATGCCGACAATGTCAGCTTCCTGGAATGCGTCGGAGCCAAGCAACGCGGTGGACACCTGGCCGGTGATTGCGACCAGCGGGATGGAGTCCATGTTTGCGTCGGCGATTGCGGTCAGCAGGTTGGTTGCACCGGGGCCGGAGGTTGCGATGCACACGCCGGTCTTGCCGCTGGACACCGCGTAGCCCTGAGCTGCGTGGCCTGCACCCTGCTCATGGCGGACCAGGATGTGGCGAACCTTCTTAGAGTCATACAGTGGGTCATAGGTCGGCAGAATAGCTCCACCAGGCAGGCCGAATACGTCAGTCACACCCAAATCTTCGAGGGTGCGGACGATTGCCTGAGAACCGGTCATGCGTTCTGCGGGAGCGTTTACCGCGTCATCAGAAGTGGAAAATCCCATGGTCATGGAAATGCCTCGTGTCTTAATGGTTCTTCGTTATATTCAATGTTCTGCAGGAGGATTGTGTGGTCCTCACGCATCCTATGCCCGGGGGTACCAAGCTATAAAAAATGCCCCTCGCTGTTGGTGGTAGCGGTAGGGGCGCTCAGTCGCAGTGAATAGACCCTGCCACTCGCCCTAGGAGACGAATACAAGGTTGATAATTCGCTGGTGCATTGCTGTCTTCACCCTTCCATGATGAAGCCCTGGGCGGGGGTGAGTCAAATCTCTATGGGGTATCGTGGCGGTTTCTGCACGGAAACCCCCAAGTCAACCTTCTTCTTTCATGATGTGGACACTTTGCGTGTGTACGTGGATTTTAGCGCAGGTTTTTGAACAGGTGAGAAAAACTCGCTTTTTTGGATGTCATGGCGCGTAATATGTGCGAATACTCGTGACCTTCTTCCTTTGCCCCGGTAGACTGATTTCTATGACCGAACCGATTATCACGGTCGCTGATGAGCTGACCGAAGCAAGTAAGTACGCAGAGGTTATCGACCCCCGTAACTCTATTGAGAGTAGCGAGTTTTTGACGGGCGAGGAACTCATTCGGGTTCTGCACCCGGTTTTTGACGAGCAGATTATTAACTACGGTGCATACAATTTGGTGTATGCATCTGGCCGCGCGGTGTACCGTAATCCTGATTTGGCGTTGCATCAGCATCCTGATCAGGAGCATTTTATTGTGGGGTATCAGGATGCGCCTGATGAGGTGATTATTGCTCCGGTGAATTTGCCGGCGTTGACGCCTGCGGGTACTGCTACGACGATTGATAATACGAATGCGCTGCATGCGTATCGTGTGGGTGACGATGCGGTGACAATCGAGTCGGTGAATGGTAGCTCATTCTTCTTGTCTTTTGAGGATAATGCAGAGCTTTCGACTCGCTTTGGCACTGGACTTTTGGAGCAGGGTCGCGATGTTGAGGATTTCCGTGAGTTTGTGACGCGGATTTGGCCGGTCCTGTAGTCAAGACTTTTCGTATGGAAAGCCCACCGCACCCCTCTGGGTTTGCGGCGGGCTTTCCTATACCCAAACGCCAAGCCGCCAGGCAGCACACTAAACCACGACAGTCTTCCCTCGCCCCGCATGCAAAAACTCCCAACCGCCACGCAACACGCCAAACCGCGACAGCCCTCCCCCTCCCAAGTTCGCTAGGCACGGGGCGCACATGGTGAACCGCCGCATACCTGCCGCAACCCCCGCGGGACCGAGCGTACCTCAAATACCGATACACGCGGAGGTGCATATATCCTCTGTCGCGACATCAGGGTGTCCGAGCTCTGCGAGGACAGGTCCCCTGCAGGAGCAAAGAGGATAATATGCACCTCAAGCCATGAAGACTGTATTTCAAGGGAAACGCAAAAATCCCGCTGATTCCGAAGAATCAGCGGGATTTTCTTTGATGTGCGCCCCCTGGGACTCGAACCCAGAACCCATTGATTAAGAGTCAATTGCTCTGCCAATTGAGCTAGAGGCGCTTATTTATTTTTCAAGGTCTCCCTTGCAACAGAAAAATACTATACGCGAGTTTTCATGGTTCACGCAAGTTGATTTACAGTGAGGCTGGACACATTGTTTGAGTGAGGTGTGTGAGACACTAGTGTGTACACTGTGTGGGGCGCGTCCGCACCCCTCCCCTGTTGTTTTGAGGAGTTATTATGAGTGATCGTCTTGAGCCGGGTGCTCCGGCGCCTGCTTTTTCGTTGGTTGATTCGGCTGGTATTACTCATAGTCTAGGTGACTATGCGGGCAGTAAGGTGATTTTGTATTTTTATCCGAAGGCGTCGACTCCGGGTTGTACTAAGGAGGCGTGCGATTTCCGCGATAATTTGGCATCGTTGAAGTCGTTGGGTTACGTAGTGTTGGGTGTTTCTCCGGATTCGCCGGCGGCTATTGCACGTTTTGTGGAAAAGGAATCGTTGACGTTCCCACTGCTATCTGATGCTGATCATGCGGTTGCCGAGGCGTATGGCGCGTGGGGTGAGAAGAAGAATTACGGCAGGGTGTACGAGGGTCTGATTCGTTCGACGTTTGTGATTGATGAGCGGGGTATTGTTTCTGTGGCTCAGTACAATGTGCGTGCGACAGGTCATGTGGCGAAGCTGCGTCGTGATTTGGGTATTGACCCGAAGTAGGGGCATGTTTCCTAGAGCTTGCATATCGCCATTCTGATGCTTCTTAAGGGGGCTGCTATTCGGCATATTTTCGGGCTTTTCCCTATGGGGGCTTCTTTTACGGCTTGGAGAACCTTGGTTCCTGGTGTACACTAATTTTTTGTTGCCTCAGACGCATACATCTTCGGATGTGGGGTGACGCTACGCGCGAGTGGTGAAATTGGCAGACACGCAGGATTTAGGTTCCTGTGCCTTATGGCGTGGGGGTTCAAGTCCCCCCTCGCGCACAAACACATTTTACGTTGGGTCCGCCGTCACGGTTTTCGTGGCGGCGGGTTTTCTTGTATGTGCCTTGCCGGGGTGAGTGTGTCTCGCCCGGTTGGGTGTTGAACCGTTATCCTGAGAGGTAAGCATCCGCGACGGAAGAGAGGACGCTCCCGTGCAGCATCAGCCTTATGCATCATCAGCTGTTGGCAATTCTGGCGCACTGCTTCGAGCCACTGTCGGCTCGAGCGGCTTGAGTCGACGCGCCGTTTTGCGTTTTGGCGCGCTTTTTAGTGCTGGTTTAGCACTTTCTGCGTGTTCTGGTCAGTCTTCTACTGGTTCGTCTGCTAGTTCATTGGCGAGTGCGTCGCCTGCTGATGTTCGTCGTATGTTCCGTTTTGCACAGGGTGCGGCGCCATTGGGTTTGGATCCGGCATTGTTTCCTGTGGCGAGTACGTATCAGGTGACGGCGCAGGTTTTGCAGACGTTATTGGTGGCGAATCATTACACGGGCGATCCTGAGGTTCAGGATTCTTTGTGTGCTGAGTGGACGGTTTCTGATGACCGTTTGGTGCATACGTTTGTGCTGCGTGAGGCGCATTTTAGTAGTGGCGTTGCATTGACTGCGGATGCTGTAGTGCAGAATTTCCAGAGATGGCAGGCGTTAGCTACGGGGCAGGATACTTCTGCTCATGCGGTGCCTGCTCAGCCTTTATTTGCATGGGGTTTTGGTGTGCCAAAGCCAGGTTCTATTGATTCTTCGGCAGTGGAGCCTGCGCCTGTTCAGGCGTCTCCGTCGGGTGCGACTACTCCGTCTGCTTCTGCTAGCGCGTCTGTTTCTCCAAGTGCTTCCGCGGCTGATTCTCCGCACGCTACTCCATCGGTTCCTGAGCCTGCACTGCCGGATGATAAGAAGAGCGCACAGAAGGCGAATGCCGCTCAGTCGCCTGCGGTGCAGCCGTTTTTGCCGTTGGTTTCGTCGGTGGTAGCGAAGGGCAACTCTGTGGTGGTAACCCTGTCGCGTCCTTCGTTGGCGTTCCCGCGTATTTTGACGCAGCAGGCATTCGGCATTATTGATCCTTCGCTTTTTGGTGCTGATCAGAAGCTGACGGGCAACCCGGTGGGTACGGGTGCGTTCCGTGTGGAGTCATTCGAGGCTGGCATGGTGCGCCTGCTGAAGAACACCCATTTTGACGGTCCGGTACCTGAGCTGGATGAGATTCAGATTTCGACCCTCACTTCGTCGGATAAGCGTTATTTTGCGCTGATGGAGGGTCATATTGATGCGTGTGATCAGGTGAATTCTTCTGATCTGGGTCAGTTGGCGCGTGATGGTTATCAGACTCCTGGTCGTGACCCGTTCTCGCTGGTGTATTTGGGGTTGAATACGGCGCATCCGGTGTTGAAGAACATTTCGGTGCGGCGCGCTATTTCGCATGCGGTGGATCGTGGTGCGTTACATCAGTATTATCCGCAGGGCACCTCGGATGCGCAGACGCTGATTTCGCCGTCATTCCGTATTAAGGCTAATGACGCGAAGGATTACACGGACCGCAATCAGAATATGGCGCGCTCACTATTAGCGGCTGCTGGTTATGACAATCAGATGATTGAGTGCTACTACCCTGCCGATGTTTCTCTGCCGTGGATGGATACTCCGCAGAAGGTGTATTCGGAGATGGTGGGTTCGCTGATTGAGGTGGGTCTGAATATTAAACCGGTGCCGTTGCCGTGGGCTGAGTATTTGGAGAAGAGCCGTGATGTTTCTTCTGAGCGCGGTATTACGTTGGCTGGTTTCTACGGCATGTACCGTGACCCGTATGCGTTCTTTGGTCCGGTGTTGGCGCAGTTGATTGCGGAGCATCAGGTGCGTTCGTTGATTACGAATGCGCCGACGGATATGACGACAGGTTTGACGAAGAAGAATTCTGATTTTCCGTCGTCACATGGTGCGGATTCGAATGTGCAGATTTCTGCGACTCCGAACCCGCAGCCGAGTTATTCGCCGGATCCGTTGTCTCCGGAGGAGGTTTCTGCTTCACCGAGCCTTTCGGCGACTCCTTCACCGTCGCCTACTGCTGCAGCGGTGGCGCCGTCGCCTCGTTTTACTGAGGTAATGGAGGCGATTCGTACTGCGGATTCTGCTGTTTCGGTGGATTCGCAGCGTGAGTTGTATGCGAAGGTTGTGTCTCAGTTGGGTCAGTTTATGCCGGCTGTTCCGTTGTTGAATGTGACGTCTAAAGTGGCTGTGAGCCGTGAGGTTCAGGGTTATCAGACGGAGCAGAATGCGATTGAGCTGTTTGGAAAACTGCGTAAGTTGTAGACAGTTCAGGTTTGAGTGTTGCATTGTGCGCGTGTTTGGCATGCCTTGAAGGGTCTATGCCCCCAAAGAAACTAGTGTGTGAACTGTAACACCCTCCTGTTATTTGCTGATTCTAGCTATGCCTCCCCCGCTAAAAGGAGTAGGCTAGATGATGTACCCCACAGTCATTGTGCCCAAGGACGGGCACCCTCACCCTAAGGGAGAATTCAGTGGTAGCACGTACTGAACGAACCGACGTCGTCCTGGTCGGCGGCGGCATCATGAGCGCCACCCTCGGTGTGTTCCTCAAGGAACTCGAACCGACCTGGAATATTATCCTGCTCGAACGCCTCGACAAGGTTGCTCAGGAATCCTCCAACCCCTGGAATAACGCAGGTACCGGCCACTCGGCACTGTGCGAGCTCAACTACGCTCCCGCTGGTCCTGACGGTACTGTCTCCGCTGCCAAGGCGCTAAACATTAACGAACAGTTCCAGATTTCTCGTCAGTTCTGGGCATCCCTGGTGGAGAAGAATATCCTGACAGACACCAGCTTCATCAACCCGGTCCCCCATATGTCCCTGGTCTTCGGTGAGGACCACTCCAAGTACCTCGCAGCACGCTACGACTCTTTCCGCAAGGAGAAACTCTTTGAGCGTATGCAGTTCTCCACCGACCGCGAGAAGATTGCTGAGTGGGCTCCGCTGACTGTCAAGGGTCGTAAGGAGAACGAGCCGATGGCAGCAACCTGGTCCCCCGAGGGTACTGACGTGAACTTCGGTTTCCTCACCGAGCAGCTGGTCGCTTACCTGCAGACCAAGGGTGTTGAGGTTCGCTATGGATATCAGGTCACCAACCTGAACCGTGAATCGAACGGCTCCTGGCAGGTTGAAGCGATTAACCGCATCAACAAGAATGAGCCCCTGAGCATCAACGCAAAGTTTGTCTTCCTCGGAGCCGGTGGTGGCGCCCTGAACCTGTTGCAGAAGTCCGGCATTGAAGAGGGTAAGGGCTACGGCGGCTTCCCCGTTTCCGGCCTATTCCTGCGCAACACCCACGAGGCGACCGCAAACCAGCACAACGCTAAGGTGTACGGTCAGGCTTCGGTGGGTGCACCTCCCATGTCTGTGCCTCACCTGGACACCCGCTACGTGGACGGCAAGCGTGCCTTGCTCTTCGGACCCTACGCCGGTTTCAAGACGAACTTCTTGAAGCAGGGTTCCGTACTGGATCTGCCGAAGTCCCTACGCCTGCACAACCTGTACCCCATGACCCGTGCAGGTTTGGATAACGTCTCCTTGGTCAAGTACCTGCTCACCGAGCTGTTGCAGAACAAGAACGCTCGCCTGGAGACCCTGCACCAGTACTACCCCGAGGCTATCGGCGACGAGTGGGAGCTCATCGAGGCGGGTCAGCGCGTCCAGATTATGAAGAAGGACCCGAAGAAGGGCGGCATCCTGCAGTTCGGTACCGAGGTTGTTTCTGCAGCGGACGGCTCCATTGCGGCTTTGCTGGGCGCTTCCCCCGGTGCTTCTACTGTGGCTTCGATTATGCTGAACCTGCTGGCGAAGTGCTTCCCCTCCAAGATTGCTGGTTGGGAGCCCCACCTGAAGGAGCTCATCCCCGGTTACGGTGTGAAGCTCAACGATAACCCTGACCTGGCTGATGAGCTGATGGCTCACACCGCTAAAGTTCTGGGTATTCACAACTAGTTTTCAGCTAGTCGCAAACAGCACCTGACGAGTCTTTTTGGAGTTTTTTCGGGGCGATAACCCTCTCTATCTGACTCACAGGCCAACTATCTGCATTCCCCGAAATATACGGGAGGGTCAGAAAAACCTATAATGTCACCGTAGGGGCGGGAAGGACAGCTCATTGTTCTCCTCGTCCCTTCTGTGCGCCCCACACGCTGAAGCTACTAGGCGCACCACTGTGTACACCCCACTCATTCAAGGAGCCCTATTGTCTGCACACACTGGCTCTTCCACTGATACCTCCTCAACCAAGGTATCCGCCGGAGCTCGACGCGGACTCTTCTCCCGTAAGAAGAAGCCCGCAGCCCCCAAGTACGCAAGCGTGAAACTGCGTGACTTCCCTAAGGGCAGCGTCCTCTACATCCTGCGCCGTGCTATCTTCACATTCGGTGCAAACGGCGCAAGCGACATGGCGGCAGCGCTCACTTACTTCACCGTGCTGTCCATCTTCCCTGCCCTGCTGGCGATTGTCTCCCTCCTGGGCGTATTCGGTCACGGTGAGGAAAGCGCCGCAGTCATCCTCGCATTCCTCAAGGACAACGCGCCCGCCCAGATGTACGCCATTATGGAAGACCCCATCAAACAGCTTACCGGCGACCAAGGCGCAGGCCTGGTGCTGTTGACCGGTATCCTCAGTGCGCTCTGGTCAGCCTCCGGGTACACCGGCTCATTCGGCCGAGCTCTCAACACGGTCTACAACGTACGTGAAGGCCGCCCCGGCTGGATTCTCAAGCCGCTGAATGTCTTCGTCACCACCGTGCTTATCATCCTCGTGGTACTCATGATCCTCATGATACTGCTGGGCGTAACCGTCCTCGATTTGATTGGTCAGTACCTACCCGAAACCGTCAATATGGAGCTCATCAAGCTCATCTGGCTCAACGGCCGCTGGGTGCTCATCCTGTTCATGGCAATCGCCCTGATCACTCTGCTCTACGCCGCCACCCCGAACGTACGCCACTTCAACCAGTGGAAGCTCTCCCCCGGTGCGGCGCTGGCGCTCTTCGGTATGAGCCTGGGCGGTTTCGGCTTCACCCTCTACACCAATAACTTCAGCAAGTACAACGCCACCTACGGCCTCATCGGTGGTGTGATTGTGATGCTACTGTTCATCTGGATTATGAACAATATGCTCCTCTTTGGAGCGCACTTGGACGCAGAAATCATGCTCATGCGTCAGGTCCTCGCCGGTGAAGACGATCAGGGGCGCCTGAAGGTTCAGCCGCGCAGCACCTCCGCGTCCCGTACGCTGGAAGAACAGCGCGAACGCCTCATGTACGCCGGACACGAACTGCAACAGCAGGCGGCAGGCCAGGGCATGCTCCCCAAGCCGAAGGGCCCCTCCATTGTGGCTCGCGTGAAGAAGGCAGTGGGCACCAGCACCACCAAGATTCGCACGTTCTTTGCCGGCGGTAAGAAGCAGCCCAAGCATGCGGAGGCAGACACCACGGCGGAAGCTACCGAATATAAGGCGAAGACTGACTCTCAGTAGCAGGCGCTCTTCGACCTCGGGCACCGATAAGTCCACCGGTGCGGCACAGAAGAACTAAGCGGCAGCTCAGCTAAGCGCATATCACCTCAATCTTTCAAGGGCGTGGGACAGAAACCCTGCGCTGGTCACTAAGATAGACATATGACCAGTGCAGATTTCTCTCCCGCGCCCTTTGCTGTACCCAACGCCTCTGCCTCCAATGTTGATGCACCCAATGCCGCCGCGCCCGCCATTGTTCTCCCCGACCTCGAGTACACCCTCTACCAGCCGCAGCAGCTTAAAAGCCGTATCCCCACCCTCATGATTCACGGCTTCGCCACCCGCGGCGAACAGCTCTACGGCGGCACCAGCTGGATCCGCCAATATCTGCGCGCCGGATACCCCGTACTGATCGTTGGCCTGCCCTACCACTCAGACGAATACCTCAAAGACCCCGAGTCCATGCAGGCCATCGACTGCAAGCTCCCCAACCACACGGGCGTGCGCAGCCACACAATTCCGTTCAATTCGGTGCTTTCTGTCGATGCTGCAGGTCAGCCGCTGCCCCCCATGCACCTGTTCACCAACCTGCTCGCCCAGTTGCTGCAAACAGTCGCCACCGAGAACGACCTCGGCGTTGAACTGGAGCCCCGCGCACACGTTATCGGTTTCTCCTTCGGTGCCCGCGTTGGCTGGGAACTCGCCCTCACCCACCCGGAAGCGGTCGCATCACTCACTCTGGGCGGTCTGCCTCTGCACGACCACCTCATCACCCTGCGCGCCATGCTCGAAGCGCACGAGGGTACCAGCGTCACGGCGGATAGTGAAACCCCGGCGGCAGACTCCACTGATGAGGCGATCGCCTCCTTCACCTCGATTATTGACGGGTCCCCCATTCAGCCCGACGCGCTGCTGAAGTTCGTTCGGATTCCCTTCGGCCCGTTCTTCGACGTGCCCGCCCTGCGTGCTGGTTCCCCGGACTTGCCGGCGGGCCACCCCGGCGCACATCCGCGTGTACCCGTTGCGGTCGTACTCGGTGACGCGGATACCATCGCCGCCGACGGTGCGGAACTCTACGATATGGTGCGCGAGGATGACCCGCTCAACCGTTTTATTCCCCTACCCGGCCGGGACCACGTGAACGCACTGACCTCGGGTGCGTTCCGACGCGGTGCGCTCGCCTTTGCTGCTGATGTGGAGGCGGCAGAGGTAGAAACGGCAGAGTAAGCAGCCGCAGGCTACGGTGTCCGGGCTCCGGGCGGAGTATCCAACAACGTCATAAAACGTCAAATTCGCATGGGGGCTTCACTATCAGCTTTATCGCGCACCAGGTACGCCAATGCTCGTAGAATGGGAACGTATCAAAAAACCTTTATCTGCGGTTGGGCTTCAACCGCACCTCAGCAAAGGAGCACCATGCACAAGGTTAAGGCTGTTGTAGCCCTCTCCCAGGACGCACCCGTCACCGTCACCACTATCAACGTACCTGACCCGGGCAAGGGCGAAGCACTCGTCAAGGTCCTCACCTGTGGTGTCTGCCAGACCGATCACCACTACGTCACCGGCGGCGTCGGCCAGGACTTCCCCTACCTGCTCGGCCACGAATCTGCAGGTATCGTCGAGGCTGTCGGCGATGACGTCACCGACATCGCCCCCGGCGACCTGGTCATCCTCAACTGGCGTGCAGTCTGCGGTGAATGCCGCGCATGCCGCAAGGGTCAGCCGCAGTACTGCTTCGCAACCCACAACGCAACCCAGAAGATGACCCTCGAGGACGGTACCGAGCTCACCCCCGCACTGGGTATCGGCTCCTTCGCGGAAAAGACCCTCGTCGCAGCAGGTCAGTGCACCAAGATCACCGCTGACATCAGCCCTGAACAGTACGCAGCAATCGGTCTGCTCGGCTGCGGCGTCACCGCAGGTCTGGGCGCTGTGCTGAACACCGGTGAACTCAAGCGCGGCGAGTCCGTCGCAGTCATCGGCTGCGGCGGCGTCGGCACCGCAGCAATCGCAGGCGCACAGCTCGGTGGCGCAACCACCATCATCGCCGTCGACATCGACGAAGATAAGCTGGCACGCGCACGCAAGCACGGCGCAACCCACACCGTGAACTCCTCCAAGGTCGATCCCGTCGAGGCTGTCAAGGAACTCACCGGCGGCTTCGGTGCAGACCTCGTCATTGACGCTGTCGGCATCGCCCCCACCTTTAAGCAGGCATTCGAAGCACGCGACCTCGCTGGCCGCGTCGTCCTCGTCGGTGTGCCCGCCCCCGGCACCACCTGGGACATCCCTCTGGATGAGATCTTCGGCCGCGGCGGCTCCATCAAGAGCGCGTGGTACGGCGACACCCTGCCCTCCCGCGACTTCCCCGAATTCGTGGACCAGTACCTGCTCGGCCGCCTCGACCTGGACGGCTTCGTCTCCGAGCGTATCCGCCTCGAAGACGTCAACGAAGCATTCGAAACCATGAAGACCGGCCGCGTGCTGCGCTCGGTCGTGGAACTCTAGGAGCGTAGTGTGAGCGAACGTATTGAACGAGTCGTCACCTCCGGTACCTTCTCGCTAGACGGCGGCTGCTGGGACGTCGACAACAACGTCTGGATTATCGGCAATGACTCCTCGGTGATCATCATTGACCCCGCTCACGACGTCGACAAGATTTCCCGTACCGTCGCAGGCCGCACCGTAGAGAAGATTCTGCTGACCCACGCCCACGACGACCACATCCGCAGCGCAAAGGAAGCGGCAGAACGCTTCGGCGCACCCGTCTACCTAAACCCCGCGGACCGTGTGCTCTGGGAAATGGTGTATCCCTCCTGGGACTTCGACCACGAACTGGCCGACGGCGATGTAGTACGCATCGGCGATACCGAGCTGAAGGTCCTCACCACCCCCGGCCACTCCCCCGGCTCCGTGTGCTTCTACGCCCCCACCCTCGGCTGGGAGAACAGCGAAGGCGTCGTCTTCTCCGGCGACACCCTCTTCAACGGCGGCCCCGGCGCAACCGGACGCTCCTACAGCGACTTCGACACCATCATCGAGTCGATTTCGACCCGTCTGCTGACCCTGCCCGAGTCCACTGCGGTCCTCACCGGCCACGGCGACAGCACCGGCATCGGACTGGAGGCACCCGAGCTTCCGGCATGGATTAAGCGCGGTCACTAAACCGGTAGCCTCACGCTGAGGTTCTCGCGCGGAGACTCTCATGCTGAGGCTCCTCACCACAAACCGAATACAGTACGCACAAGGCGGATGCCCCACCACCTGCAGAAGGTGGCGGGGCATCCGCCTTTACACATGCTCTAATTGCGTTCCAGCTGATTCCAAGGAGCCAGCTGCTCCTCACGCTCCTTACGCCACAAATAGCCAAACAAATGGCCCAAGGCAAAATACAGAGTCGCAATAATCACCGGAACCATAAACGCATTACGGTAATACGGAGCATCGCCCATATAGCCGCCCCACATGCTACCCAACGCCATACCAATGCCCAGCATCGAACGGGTAAAGAAGCTCGCCTGAGCATCCGAAATATGCTTGATCGAACGGTTCAACGACAGCTCCTGACCGGCAAAAGCCACACCCAGCGCCACACCGCAGAACACCAAAGCATAGAAAATCGTGGACGTATCATCACTCACCGGCAAATACAGGGCACCCATAATCAGCAGAACGCCGCTCACCAACCAACCATGCCACGGGTTCATCGAACGGGCGCCCAAAGCCACGGGCAAAGACACGAGCGCCATCGCGCCGGTACCGGTCGCAACCATCGCCATAAACAGGTTCATCGAACCATGAATCAGCGAGAAGCCCAGCAGACCCGAACCGACCGCACCCATATTCGCGCCCAGCAGCACCAGACCCAGGATCAGCACCACCGTCTGCTTATTCGGGCGGACCAGGTTCTTTGGCGAAGACATGCGAATACGCGAAATATCCGGCATCCACCTCGGCGCAGCCAGAACCACAGTGAACAGCAGCGCATCCAGAATCATAGTGATCCAGAAGCCCGCATACTCATGATTCGGGGTGATATATGCATCGCCCAGCCACACCAGCAGAGCAGCCAGCGGGTGCATCGACAGGGTCGCCGTCGTACCCCAAGAAGTAGCTGTCGACAAGCGAACATCAGTGTACTTATAGTTGCGGCGGTACAGCGACTCCAACGCAAACGGCGTCCACGGCGGAGTCGTAAAACCCATCGCCACGCAAGAGAGCGCAGTGTACATCGTACTCACGTTATTCGGGTCAACCGTCAAACGCCAACCAATGACCAACATATTCAGCACCGCAGCAATATTCAGCACCGACGTAATCGCCAGCAACGCCCTCAAACCCAGGGCACGCACCAGCATCGGGCCGAGCATAACCTGGACCGAATACGCACTAGCAAACGCCGCCACCGCATAGCCTCCATCATACACACTACCCAGGTGGCTCGCCAACAGAATATACAGCGCAAACGCCGAAGAAGCCGCCGGAATGTGCAACAGAATCGTCAACACATTACGGGGAAAACCCTCATCACGGAGCACACCGCGCAGATGGTAACGCTGCTCCTTACCGTCACGCAGGAACAACGCCCAATGCTGACGCAAAATATCCGGCAACGAGGCGTTCGTATTAACCTCATCCGTAGCCGCCACCGGTCGCGGCGGCAACTCCTGCAATACGTGGTCGTTACTGCGCACCACATCCGTCAGGGACGTACCCGGAACCGTAGGAATACCCGTACCCGAAGCACGCAACTTATCCGGCAAATCGGAGGCGGGTGTCACCTTCATGGTGCGCGGAGGAACCTCCGGCGCAGATGCCTTAGCGCGCGCATCAGCCGAAGGTTCCACACGATACGTTGAGCTCGGGTCCCTACCCTGAGATGTCGAGGTCATCATCTCTTTCACGAATAAACCGCCGGACATGCTACAACAGCAACCCGGAAGCGAATTTATGCCTAATAGGAGTTTACCCTCACCGACGAGCCGTTCTGACCCTTTTCAACCACAATCTGGGCGGGAATACGGTTCTTCATCTCCTCCACATGCGAAATCAGGCCAATAGTGCGTCCACTATCACGCAGGGACTCGATCGTGCCCATCACCAGGTCCAAGGTTTCAGCATCCAGCGTTCCAAAACCCTCATCAATGAAGAGGGTATCCAACTCGATACCGCCATTATTTGCTTGAACAACCTCAGCCAACCCCAATGCCAACGACAGCGACGCCAAGAACGACTCACCACCGGACAGCGAGGACGCCTCACGCGGCTCGCCCGTCCAAGTGTCAGTAATCTCAAGGTTCAGGCCCCCACCGGAACGGCTACCCTTCGCACGGTGATCACTAAACACCATACCGTAGCGGCCCTCACTCATACGATCCAGATGCAGCGACGCCGACTGCAGAATACGCTCAAACTCAGCACCCAGCACATAGCTGACCAGGTCAACCTGATGCTCATAACCGCCCAGAGTGTCACCGCGGGCAGCCGCCGCCAGATTAGCCAGCATCTGCGCACGGTCATAACGCTGCGCCGTTTGCGCACGGAACGCCGCATACTCGCCACGCAGCACCTGCAAAGAACGCATCACGCTCTCCCGTTCACCCTCACGAAGAGTCAAACGGTGCGCCGCCGCACGCAACTGCTGAACCTGCTCACGCACATCCTGCAAATCATCCGGAGCCTGCTCACCAGCGGCAACACGCGCCACCACCGCAACAATCGCCTCACGACCAAAGCCCTCAAGGAGGCGGGCATGCTCCAACTCATACGTGGCAACAGCCTGCTCCAGCGCATCAACACGCTCGGGAGTACGCACCGCTGCCTGCACCAGCTCAGCGCTCTCAAACGAAGACTCAGCCAGCAGACGCTCAGCCTGCGCCGCAGTCAAATCATGACGCTCACGGTCCTGGCCCAACAGCAACACCGCACGAGCAAGACGCTGATGCACCGCACGGTAGCTTTCCACAGCCTCAACACGCTGCGCAAAACCCACCGCCGCACGAGCAGGCAGCAACTCAACCGCAGCTGCCTCACAGCGCGCCACAGCGTCACGGTGACGAGTCTGAGCCTCAACCGCCGCACCCTCGATGGTGCGTAGCGCCTCCTGAGCCTTCTGCTGCTCGGCCCGCACCCGCTCTACCCTCACCAGCACGCCGTCACGCGCGGTCACACGTGACTGAGCCTGCGCGAGGCGGGTCTGTGCCTGCTGCAGCTGGGTGGCAGTCTGCTCAATATCGCACTCGCCCTGAGCAACCAGGGTCTCGTACTGGGTGCGGGCGGCGGCAAGCGCCTCGGAGGCTTCCTGGTGTGTCCTGCTCGCCCGGTTCTTAGCCAGTTCGTGGGTGCGCGCCTGCTTGTGGGCCTTGTCTTCACGTTCCTTGGCGGCATCCAGGTCGGCGCGCTCAACCAGCTGCTCGCCCTCGGCAATCTGCGCTGGGGCAGGGTGCTCCACCGAGCCGCAGACCGCGCAGGGTTCACCGTCCTTGAGCTCGCGCGCTAGCAGCGAGGATGCCTGGGCAAGGCGCAGCACCTGCAGGTTCTTGAACTCCTCCGTCACGGCGAGCGCCTGCTGAGCCGAAGCCTGCCACTTTTCCAGTGCCTTCTGCTCAGCGGCGGCGGTGCGGTTGATCTGTTTCTGGGCCGCGGCGACCGCGGCAGAGGCGGCATCCAGCTTTTGCTGCATCTGCTGAGCGGCGTCATGCTTTTGCTGCGTCTCGGTGACCAGGTGCGCAGCGAGGGTGTGTTCCTGGTCGGCGGTGCTGTATCCCGCGAGTTCTTCGGCGAGCTGCCCGGCTTGGGCGGTGAGGTCACTCAGTGTCTTTTCGGCACGCGACTTGTCCTGTTCGAGGGAGTTAGCTTGCTTCAGCAGGGCGGCTGCGGCGGCTTCCTCCTCGGTAAGCTGCGCGTCCTTCTGCTGCAGGGCGCGCAGGGTGTCGAGGAGCGCCTCGAGCTTGGGTTCCTGTTCGGCGGGCTCAAGGGAAGGGAGTGCAGCGAAGATCGTCTCCTCGGGGAAGTTTATCTCCGGCGAAATGTCATGGTCGCGCAGTGCCGCAAGCAGGGCGTTGCCGTTCTCCTCCAGCACGGCAGCACAGGTTGTCTGCTCCTGCTGGCGGGCGGCGAGCGCCTGAGATTCGGCATGGACCTGCGCGTACTGTGTGTACAGGGGTGCGGCGGCACGTGCCTGCGCCAGCTCTTCACGCTGCGCCTTGTACTCGTCAGCGCGTTCGGTCAGGCGGATGCGGCGCTCGCAGAGCTGCTCGTATTCACGCCAGTCGGCCCGTAGCTGGGCGCGTTCGACGAGCAGGCGGGTGTTCCGGTCGGCTTCGTCGGTGAGGCGCTGCTGTTCCTGCTTTTCGCGCGCGGAGGTTTCTCGGGCGCGTTCTACCCCGCCGGCGACCCATGCGTCGAGGGTTTCGGCGGTGATGTTCTCAGCGGTGAGCTGTTCGGTAGTCTCCACCTCCGCTGAGCCTTCGGTAGCGGCACCCTCCTCTGCAGCATCTTCAGCGTCCGGATCCGCAGCATCCAGTAGCGCCTGCAGGGCAAGCATTTCTACACGCGCACGTTCAAGGTAGCCGCGCTGGGTATTTTCGTCCTGGGCGACTTCCTGCTGGGCGGTTTTCGCTTCTTCCGTGAGCTCGGCGAAGAGCTGCTCGTAGTGTTCGACGGGGAACATCTTTTTGAGCAGTTCTTTGCGTTCTTTGGGCTTGGACTTGAGGAATTGCGCGAACTGACCCTGCGGGAGGAGCACAACTTTGAGAAATTGTTCTTTGGTCAGGTGGGTGCGTTCGGCGATGGTGCGGTTGACTTCGGCGACGCTGCTAGAGATGGGGGTCCAGGCTTTTTCGTCAGCGGGGTCGGCGCCGGGTGCGAGTTCGGCAAGGGTTGCTTTGGCGCTTTCTTCACGCATCTGGCCTTTGCGGGCGCCTCGGGTGATGGGCTTGTTGTAGGCGGGGGTGCGGTCGATGCGCAGGCGCTTGCCGTGGAGGGTGACGTCGAGTAGCACGCGCGGTTTGGCGCCGCTGTGTGCCGCGTAGGTGGAGTGCAGCTTGGCGGATTCGCGGTCGCTGCTGGTTTCGCCGTAGAGGGCG
Source organism: Rothia sp. 27098_8_161 (assembly GCF_041432905.1). Lineage (NCBI taxonomy): Bacteria > Bacillati > Actinomycetota > Actinomycetes > Micrococcales > Micrococcaceae > Rothia > Rothia sp. 27098_8_161. The sequence continues at coordinate 147,004 of NZ_JAPWAL010000005.1, forward strand.
TAGCAGATGGCGTCGAGGATGGTGGTTTTACCGGCACCGGTGGGGCCATTGAGTAGGAATACACCGGCGTTGTTGAGGGTGTCGAAGTTGATTTCTTGGCGATTGGGGTATGCCATGAAGGCTTCGAATTCGAGGCTGTGCAGGATCATGCGTTGTCCTTGTGGCTTGTGATGTGGTCGTTGAGGGTGGTGATGACGTCGCGTTCTTCGTTGGTGAGGGAGCGGTTGCGTACGTATTGGTGGAATTGGTCGAAGACGTCCACGGGGTTGTCGTCGCGGGTGGGTGGTGCGGCGGCGGGTTTGTCGGCGGCGGGTTGTGTGCTGCGGTAGCTGAAGTGGGAGATAGTTTCGTAGCGGCTGCGTAGGCGGTCGACGGCACCGACGGGTAGGGTGTCGTCGGTGAGTTCGATGCGGCAGTAGTAGCCCTGCTCGTAGTCGGTGTGTTCTGGGCTATTGAGTAGCTGTTCCATGGTGCCGCGCAGGGTTTTCATGTGTACGCGGGTTGCCCATTCGTGACTGCTGATTGTGGGTTCTTCACCGGGGTTGAGTTCGATGAGGTAGGCGCCGTTGCGGTTGTGTTCTTCGCTGAATGAGAAGCCGAGCGGGGAGCCGCTGTAGCGGATGGTATGGGTGACGGGGTAGCGCTTATGGATGTGGCCGAGGGCTACGTAGTCGAAGCCGTCGAAGAGGGAGGCGGGTACCCAGTCGATGCCACCGACGCTGATGTCACGTTCGGAGTCACTGCGGGGTGTGGTGTCTGCGCTGCCGGTGGTGTCGCTGACGGTTGCGTGGCTCATGACGATGATGCGGTCGGCGCCTTCACCGCGGGCGTGACGTTCTGCGGCGTCGGTGCGGATGGCGTCGGTGACGGCACCGAGGACGGCGTGATGGGTGGGGTCTACGCCGAGGGCGGTGGCATGGAGGCGCGGCGCGAGGTAGGGGATGGCGTAGACGTGTACGCGCAAGGTGCCGTCAGTGAGTTCGACGGGGCGGGTGGCGTCTTCGAGGGTGGTGCGCAGGTGCACGCCGGAGGCTTCAAAGAAGGCGGCGCCGTAGCTAAGCCGGCGGAAGGAGTCGTGGTTGCCGGAGCTGAGGATGACTTGCACGCCGGCGCGCATGAGGCGGGTGAGTGCTTGGTCGAGCAGAGTGGTGCTTTCGGCGGTGGGGATAGTGCTGTCATAGACATCGCCGCTGATGAGGAGAGTATCAACGCCTGCGGCGTGCACGTAGTTGAGCAGTTCGTCGATGAACTGCTGGTGTTCGCGGGTAAGGGGGCTGCGGTGGAAGGTGCGGCCGAGGTGCCAGTCGGAGGTGTGCAGAATCTTCATGGTTTCAGTATCGCACTGCATCATGTTTTGCGCCTCACAGTTCGTCATTCAGGGGTCAGAGCCCCACAACGGCGCTGGTACTCAATCCACGGCGTAGGTGCTCATGCGGAGCGGGGGCTCCGTCCGCAAGACATCCCGCGCCGCAGAGGGGACACTCCCCCGCGAGCGTAAGCACGAAACCGCCCGATACATCCCCCAGTGCATCCTAGCTACCCGTGGGATAATCACCCTATGAGTTTTTCTTCTGTTGAGTTCACACATGCACCTGAGGTTTCGGCTAAATTTGGGGGCAGAGTGCGTGGTTTGTTGTATGCGTCTGCGTTGGGTGATGCGTTGGGGTACCCGTTGGAGTTGTTGTCGGCGGAGCAGGTTGCGGAGCACGACCCTAAGCCGTGGGATTCGGCGTTTGGTGAGTTACTGGTCAGTGATGATACACAGCTGACCTGTTTCACTCTGGACGCTTTGACAGAGGTTTTGGAGTGGAATAATGAGGGTGCGGCGGCGGATGAGTTAGCGTGTCTGTGGTTGGCATATTTGCGGTGGTTCCGCGGTATTGGTGGGGCTCTGCCGGAGTCTGCACCGTTTTCGTTGGATCGTGAAATCGATGGTTCGTCGGAGCTGACGGCTCATCGTGGTCCGGGTGCGGCGACGTTGCGGGCGTTGGGTTCGGGTAAGATGCAGTTGGTATCAAAGTCGTTGAATCCTGATGCTTTGGGTAGTGGCGCATTGGTACGTTCGGCGGCGTTGGGTGTGTTGCCGGTAGCGCAGGAGCGTACGGTGGTTTTGTTGGCGGTGCGTGCGGCAGCATTGACACATGGGCATCCGGAGGCGTTGGCTTCGGCGGCGGCGTATGCGTTGCTGGTTCGTGACCTGTTGGCGTCTCCGTCTGGCACATTTGGTGCGTTATTGGAGGCGGCGCGCCGTGTGGTTTCGTGGTGTGGTTCAGTGGCGGCGGATGATTCGATTCCGGGTGATGCTTCGCGTACGGCGGCGGCGTTGAGTCGTGCCATCGAGCTGCTGGAGGGCGGTACGGTACCGGTTCCGGAGGCTGTGGCGGAGTATTTTGGTACGGGGTGGACAGCGCCTGAGCTGTTGGGGGTGGCGTTCTGGTGCTCGGCGGATGCCGCGAAGAGTCTACCAGCTGATGCTGACGATGCGACGGTGCGTGGTGCCCTGTTTGACGGGTTGTGCCGTGCGGTGTCGGTGGATTCCGATTCTGATTCGGTGGGTGCGATGACGGCGGCGTTGTGGGCGGCGGCTGGTTTCCCGGTGGGGGGCGATGAGGCTGATGCTTGGTCGGAGGCGCTGGGTCGTGTGCGTGGTTTGGATCAGGTGGAGGCGGTGGCAGAACGCTATCTGCACCAGCTGGGACTGTAGCGGCGCTAAACCTCAACGGCGTAGCGGACATGCGTAGCGGGGGCTCCGTCCTCAAGGCGGCTGGCCCATTCACTTATTGGGGCGCCGCAGAGGGGGCGCTCCCCCGCGAGCATGGTCCGCGTGCCGGCTGTACCGAACGATGCCGCGAGCATCGTCCGCAAGCCGTCGCTCCAACCGCATATAAGTAACAGAAAAGGCTCTCCGGTATCTCGGAGAGCCTTTTCTGTATGTGCAACTAAACCTTACGGCGTAGCCGGTCACGCAGAGCGGGGGCTCCGTCCTCAAGGCGCTCAGCGCCGCAGAGGGGGCACTCCCCCGCGAGCGGGAACCGGCTAGGTCCGCTCAAGCTAGGTGATATGTCCTAGTCCAGGTAGTCGCGCAGTACCTGCGAACGCGACGGGTGACGGAGCTTAGACATGGTCTTGGACTCAATCTGACGGATTCGTTCGCGAGTCACGCCGTAGACCTTGCCGATTTCGTCGAGGGTCTTGGGCTGGCCGTCGGTCATGCCGAAGCGCATTGCGACCACGCCGGCTTCACGCTCAGAGAGGGTGTCGAGCACGGAGTGGAGCTGTTCCTGCAACAGAGTGAAGGACACTGCGTCTGCGGGTACGACTGCTTCGGAGTCTTCGATGAGGTCGCCGAATTCGGAGTCGCCGTCTTCACCGAGGGGGGTATGCAGGGAGATGGGTTCGCGGCCGTACTTCTGGACTTCGATGACCTTTTCGGGGGTCATGTCGAGTTCCTTGCCGAGTTCTTCGGGGGTGGGTTCGCGGCCGAGGTCCTGGAGCATCTGGCGCTGCACGCGGGCGAGCTTGTTGATGACCTCTACCATGTGCACGGGGATGCGGATGGTGCGAGCCTGGTCTGCCATTGCGCGGGTGATGGCCTGACGGATCCACCAGGTTGCGTAGGTGGAGAACTTGAAGCCCTTGGAGTAGTCGAACTTTTCGACAGCGCGGATGAGGCCGAGGTTGCCTTCCTGGATGAGGTCGAGGAAGAGCATGCCGCGGCCGGTGTAGCGCTTGGCGAGGGAGACAACGAGTCGCAGGTTGGCTTCTAGCAGGTGGTTTTTGGCTCGCTTACCGTCGTGGATGACCCAGCGCAGGGCTTTTTGGAGGTCTTTGTCCATGTCGGGGTTTTCGGCGAGCTTGTGTTCGGCGTAGAGGCCTGCTTCGATGCGCATGGCGAGGTCGACTTCCTGCTGTGCGTTGAGCAGGGAGACTTTGCCGATTTGCTTGAGGTAGTCCTTGACGGGGTCGGCGGTTGCGCCGGGGGTGACGACGCGCTGTGCGGGTGCGTCGTCTTCGTCGTTTGCGGTGAGGACGAAGCCCGAGCCCTTGGCTGCTACTGCTTCTGCGGCCTTCTTTTCTTCTATTTTGGCTGCGGTTTCTTCGTCTTCTTCGTCGATTTCGTCTTCGCCGTCGGTGGTTTCGAGTTCTTCGTCGAGTCCGAGGTCGAATTCGTCATCGTCGCTCTTTTTGCGGCGGCCACCGGTCTTTCGCTTGGTTGCGGTTTTGGTGGTAGTTTTGCGGGTGCGCTTGGGCTTGTCTGCCTCGGTTTCGGCGGTTGCACCGGTGGTGTCTTCGGTTGCCGCTGCGGCTTTGGTGGTTGCCTTCTTGGTGCGGGTGGTCTTGGTGGTGGTTTTTGCGACAGTTTCTTCGGTTGCGTCGCCGGTCGCGGTCTTCTTGCTGGTTGCAGGTGCCACTAGAACCCTTTCTGGCTTGTGGTGGGGTGCTTTGTCTGCAAAACACCTAAGACCCTGTCAAGTCTGCGCTGGCGTCCTCGGTCAGGGTGTTTGCTGCGTTTGTCCGGTTTAACGCTGTGGGGGCGGGTTTTATTCCGCGTGCGTTGGGCGGTTTGCAGGGTTCCGTTGCTCGTTGTGTAGAGCGGTTTGAGGGCGCGTTGTAGCGCATTGACTGTACGGGGTCAATATATAAGTATTGCAGATTTTTGGTGGCTTTCAACTTGACGCGCTGTTTGGGTGGCTTGTGGACCTGGTTTTGGGTGGGTGCGGTTGTGGGAGGGAGGAATCAATAGGAGGGGCGTGCCCGGTGGCGCGCCCCTCCCCTGTTTGCACCTCGCTTTTAGGTACCGGTTTTAGGGTTTTCGGGGTTTGAGGGCACTGATAGGTTCGCGTCGTGTTCCGGGTTCGCCGCAGATGGTGTGTTTGATCCAGTCTGGTAGGTTTCCTGCGTTGAGGTGTACATCGAGGATATTGAGGTCCTTTCCGAATGTGTGGCGGCAAGCTTCATGGCGGAGTAGGCGGGCGTAGGTGCTGTAGCCCTTGTACCAGTTGGTCCAGGCTTGAGTGTTGCGTAGTGCGGCGTATTCTCCGTCGGTGCTGTGGGGTGTGAGCAGGCTGGTTAGTAGTTCGAGTGCGTTGAGGCGTGCCCAGTAGGGGCTGTCTAGTTTTCCTTTGAGGGCATTGAGGTAGTGGGTGTAGGCGGCGTGGTGTTTGGTGAGGTATTCGCTGGTGGTGCAGCTTTCGTCGATTCGTTGTTGGAGGTTTTCGAGTTTGTTGTGGTCGTTGGGGTGTTCGTCGAGGCGCGGGAGCACGTCGCGGCTGATGGCGTTGAGTTTGGCGGCGCTGGCGTGGTCGGCGGGGGTGAGGTTTTCGAGTGCCCAGTCGTTGAGGTTGGTGTGCTTGATGCTGCGGTTCTGCTGAATGGTGCCGCTCTGTTGGATAGTACGGTGGGTGCGGCGGATCCAGTCTTGCCATTGCACGCATTTTTCGGGCACGGCGCGTACGTATGCCTGTTCGATGCCGGGGGCGGTGCTGAGTGCATGGGTGAAGCTGGCGGGTATATAGGTTTTGCGGGTGATGCGGGTGCCGTAGTGGGGTGGTTCGAGCGGCGCGGGGTTGGGGCTAGTGCTGGGGTATTCGCCGCCGAAGGCGTGGTAGGTGTATTGGGCGGAGTAGTGCAGGTAGGCGAGCGCTTTTTGGGCATGGTTCAGCCTGTAGCTGGCGAGGTAGGTGAGCATTTCGGCGGTGATGGGGTTGAGAGTTACCGGTGCGATGGAGGCGCGTAGGTGCCCGGCGACTTCGGCGGGGATGAGTTCACGGAGTGTATCACCGATGGTGGGCACGTCACTGGTGGTGGGGTTGCCGGTGTTATCGACCGGGTGGGTGGCGAGCAGATGCGCGGCGGCGTTGATGGCGGCGTCCCAGTAGCACAGGTCGATTTGGGCTTGGCGGTAGATGGTGCGGATGCTCTGGCGGGCTTCGTCATGGCGGGTGGTGTGGGTCTGGTCCCAGAGTTCTACGGCGTTTTCCCAGTCGTGGCGGGTTTCAGGGTTGGTTGTGGGGTCGGTATCCCAAGGGCTGTGGGCGTAGTTGTGTTGGGCGGTGTCTGCGATGGTGTCGCCGTGGCGGGTGAGCCAGGTGTAGTAGTTGCTGTGGCGGATTTCTTCGATGGGCGCGAGGAGGGTGAGCGCTTGCTGTTCGGGGTTAAGCGCCCAGATACTGGCGCCGCCTGCGTAGATGACGTCTTCGCAGCGTAGTTCGCTGACGATGCGAGGGTCGTGGAGCAGGTGGAGCCATGCATTGATGGGGGTTTGTGTGTCGACGTCCTGTTGGATTTCTTCAATGGCGGCCAGTTGTGCGGTCTTGGAGTGCAGTTGCCGTTGGCGTACAGTGTTGTCGCCGTCGATAATGATGGCGTAGAAGCGGGTGAGGGTTTCGCCGTTGTGACAGGTGGGGAGTTTGGTGAAGGTTTCGTGCAGGAAGTCGGCGCGTTCACTGTGGGGGCAGGGTTCGTCGGGTAGGTTGACGCGCAGGCTGGGGCCGAGGGTGTTGTCGGTTGCGGTGAGGATGATGAGTGAGCGGTCGGGCCAGTAGCCGTGCTGGTGGAGGGCGCAGCTGAGCACGTCGTATTCGTTGCGGATGGGCGGGGGCGTGTCGTAGCTGCCGTGGAGGTGGTTGTTGTTAGGGGTATTGCCGCTGGAGATGTTGTTTGCGTTCATGCTTTCACGGTGGCATGGTTTACGTGGGTGCGCAGATCATACAAATAATTCTGTGGATACTTCGGTTCATGTGTCCGAAGGTTCCACAGATTTATTCGTATTGTTCGTTTGTGCACCGAGGTTTGTCCACAGCGGTGCGGGGTGCCGCGTCATAATCTGTCACACACTATCTGACGGGCGGTATTCGAAGGGCCAGATGGTAGCCCTGAGCCAGGTTCGTGGCGGGTACCCCTCCACTCCCCTATGACTCGCGCCCCCGCAGTCTCCTCTACTGGACGCACCTATTGTTCGTCGAGGAACCGTTCGAAGAGCGCACCAATCTCATCGCGGCTGGGCACGTTGTGCGCATCGCGTCGCGAGAGGGGAACCGCAATGTCGGAGGTGCGGAAGTTCTCGTCGTAGTTCTCTTCCATGGTCGTAATCATCCGACCGATTTCGGGGTTCTGCTTGACCTGATCGTTGATCTGACTATGTACGTGGCGTGCGGCTTCGCGCAGGTTCTCGGTGGGTAGGGAGAGGTGCGCTGCCATACCCACGTGTTCGAGGGCAGTTAGGGTGCCCTGCGGCAGGTCCGCCTCCGAAATGTACTGGGGAATGTTCACTCCGAAGCCGACGGTGTCGATTCCGTTTTCAGTGAAGAGCACTTCCAGCAGGTTGGTGACGGTTGCGTGTACGTCCGCGCTGGGCTTCCACGGGGAGATGCCGCGAATCAGGTCCTTGCGGGAGCCGTGCGCGGTAATCGGGAAGGGGCGGGTGTGCGGCACCGGCATGGGGAATGCGGAAACCAGCACGACCAGGGAGGGCTTGACCCGCTGGGCGATGGTCAGCACCGCCTTTTCGAAGCGCTGCCACTGCAGATCCGGTTCGGCGCCGGTGAGCAACAGGAACGGCTTGTCGAGGCTATCTTCTGCGGCGTAGAGCTTCAGCTGCGGGTATTGCGGCTTTTCGAAGTGGTCTTTTTCGTAGCGGATGTAGGGGCGGCGGGCACGGTAGTTGTGCAACTGATCGCTGTCGAACTCGACGATTTCAATATTTTTGAGTTCGCTGAGCAGCACCTGTCCGAGCTGGCCTGCCGTGGAGCCTGCGTCTTGCGGGCTGGAAAGGGCGATGATGAGGGTTAGCCCGTGCATCCTGGGGTCGTCCAATATTTTGGTGTTGGCTAAGTAGAGATCTTCGGGGTTGAGCATTACGCCTCCTCACTTCTGTCTAGTTCGCACCGTGTTCGGGGTGGGGTTAGTGTTTCTGCCGGCACCCGAGGTATTGGGGCGAAGGGGCGTCTTCTGTTATCTGACGCTTTCCGTAGTCTTTCATTTTATGCCACTACCGCCCTGTCTCGACAGTGTGCGGACTTTTCTCGCAGTAGGTGAACTTGTTTGGTGTCTCGTCGACGTTCTTAAAGCGCCGCAGCTCCGCTTCTTGTGCATTTTTCTGTTCTGCCAGCTGTTCAGGGTGAGAGCTGAACCTCACACCCTCCTACATATCCGTGTAGAGTAGAAGCAGTAGTCCGCGCGGCTTTGCGCGGCGGTATTCATCCTCACTCGTCGCGGGCCTACAGTTGAGTTTTTCGGGCGCGAGGATTCGGGCGCGAGGATGTGCCCCCCATTATTTTGAGAAGACATACGCAAAGGAGTAACGATGTCTCTGTCTCTGTCTATTCACAGCACTGACCTTGAGGCGCTTGAAGCAGACGTTCTGGTTCTGGGCGTTCTGAAGGGTTCGGACGGCCCGTACCTGGCGCCGAGCTCCCTGTCTGAGGACTCTTTTGAGGGTATTAACGAGCTGTTGGAGGCGCTGGGCGCTTCGGGTGCCCCCGATCAGCTGCTGCGTCTGCCCGCCCTTGAGGACACCGGGGCCGGCATTGTGGCGCTGGCGGGCCTGGGCTCTGATGCTGCTGAGGGTCAGGAGCGCCTGGATGCTCTGCGTTATGCTGCCGGTTCTGCGGCTCGTCAGCTGGTTGGTTCTGCTGAGGAGATTGCTTTTGATTTCGGTGTTTCTTCGGTAGAGGAAATTGAGGCTATTGCTCACGGCGCTGTGCTGGGTAACTTCGTTGAGGAGGGTCTGCGCGGCAAGACTAAGGATTCGGTCAAGGAAGAGCTCGATTCCATTCTGATTGTTTCGTCTATTGATCAGGATGAGGCTGAAGAGGCTCTGGTGCACGGCCTGGTTCTGGGCGAGACCGCTAAGGACGCTCGCCGACTGGTGAACCTGCCTCCGTCGCACCTGTACCCGGAGACTTTCGCTGAGTTCGCTGCTGAGGTTGCTGAGGATTACTTGAACATTGAGATTGAGCTTTTCCACCACGACCGCCTGGCCGAGGAGGGCTTTGGCGGCATTTCCGGTGTTGGTCAGGGTTCACCGCGCAAGCCGGTTCTTGCCGTTGTAAAGTACACCCCGGAGAACCCGAAGGCTCACGTTGCTCTGGTTGGTAAGGGCATCACCTTCGATACCGGTGGTAACTCGCTGAAGCCTGCCGCTTCGATGATGACCATGAAGTGCGATATGGCTGGTGCCGCATCGGTTCTGAGCGCTGTGGTTGCTTCCGCGGAGCTGGATATTCCGGTTGCTGTGACCGGTTACCTGTGCTTGGCTGAGAATATGCCCGGCGGTCATGCACTGCGCCCGGAGGACATTATCACCATGCGTGATGGTCGCACCGTTGAGGTGCTGAACACTGACGCTGAGGGTCGCCTGGTCATGGCTGATGGTATCGCTCTGGCTTCTGAGTCGAACCCGGACGTCATCCTGGACATCGCTACCCTGACCGGTGCCGCTATGGCTGCTCTGGGTCTGCGCACTGCTGCTCTGCTCGGTGACGAGGAGATTCGTGGCCGCGTGATTGCAGCCGGCGCTGCTGCGGGTGAGTCTTACTGGCCGATGCCGCTAGAGTCCTATCTGCGAAAGAGCCTGGAGTCCCCCGTTGCCGACCTGAAGAACATTGGTTCCCGCTACGGTGGCGCGCTGACTGCGGGCCTGTTCCTGAAGGAGTTTGTGGGCGAGGGCATCCCCTGGGCTCATCTGGATATTGCAGGCCCCGCGTTCAATGAGGAGTCCCCGTACGGCTTCACTCCGAAGGAAGGCACCGGTTTCGGTACCGCTACCCTGGTGAACTTCATCGAGTCGTACGCTAAGTAGTCTGCTTGGCTAGGCGTGGCTCCTAGCTGGCGCATCCTAACTGGTGCTCCTTATCTGGTGCACGGCCGCACAGCATAGAGCAGATCTGAGGAGGGCTTTCCTGTATTTCTATCGGGGAGCCCTCCTCTTTGTTTTGTCTTGTTCTTGACTGCGTTATATGTTCCGACTGTGGTGGTGCTGTCATCTGACTGTTTTATGACCCGCCCTTTTCTTGCGTGGTGAAAAATTTGCGGTGTTTAGGCGATTAATCGGCTAAAACCGCCCTGAGTGAACTTAAACGACCCTCAACGGGGGTATTGTTGTATTAAGTGTTTTTCTGCGTGCGCGGAGAGGCGCGCAAGTTTTTCGAGCTCGCGGGCCTTTCGCGCATGCTGAGGAACCTACCAGTAAATTGGTAAAGAACTCATTGCAGGGGTTTCAGCCCCAACAACTATGCAAGGGAGCAATATCGTGGCTCAAGAATTCGACATCCTCATCCTCGGCGGCGGTTCCGCTGGCTACTCGGCAGCTATTCGCGCACGCCAGCTAGGCTTCACCGTCGGTCTGATCGAGAAGGAAAAGGTCGGCGGCACCTGCCTGCACACCGGCTGTATCCCCACCAAGGCGTACCTGCACGCTGCTGAACTGGCTGAAGAGGCACGCGAGGCGTCCAAGGTTGGCGTTAACGCTGTACTGCAGTCCATCGAGATGGGCAAGGTTCGCGATTACAAGGACGGCATCGTCTCCGGTAAGTTCAAGGGTCTTGCGGGCCTGCTGAAGATGAAGGGCGTAGAGGTTATCCCCGGCGAGGGTAAGCTGACCGCTCAGGACACCATCACCGTCGGTGGTGTTGAGTACAAGGGTAAGAACATTATCCTGGCATCCGGCTCGGTCTCCAAGACCTTTGGTCTGCCCATTGAGGGTCGCGTTCTGACCTCCACTGAGGCGCTGGAGATGGACTACCTGCCCAAGAGCGCTATCGTGCTCGGTGGCGGCGTGATTGGTTGCGAGTTCGCATCCATGTGGAACGCTATGGGTGTTGACGTCACCATCATCGAGGGCCTGCCGAACCTGGTTCCCAACGAGGATCCGGCCATCATCAAGGTTCTGGAGCGTGCGTTCAAGAAGCGCGGCATCAAGTTCAACACCGGCACCCTCTTCGAGAAGGTTGAGCAGGACGCTAACGGTGCTAAGGTCACCCTGGCTGACGGCAAGGTCTTCGAGGCAGAGATTGTTCTGGTCGCTGTTGGTCGTGGCCCGAACACTGCAAACATGGGCTACGAGGAGCAGGGCATCCCCATGGATCGCGGCTTCGTCTTGGCTAACGAGCGCCTGCACACCGGTGTTGGCAACATCTACGCTGTTGGCGACATCGTCCCCGGCGTTCAGCTGGCTCACCGCGGTTACCAGCAGGGTATCTTCGTTGCAGAAGAGATCGCTGGCCTGAACCCCACCATCGTTGAAGATGTCAACATCCCCAAGGTCACCTTCTGTGACCCGGAGATCGCTTCCGTTGGTTACTCCGAGCCCAAGGCTAAGGAGAAGTTCGGCGCTGAGAACGTTGAGACCGCTGAGTACAACCTGGCTGGTAACGGTAAGTCCGCTATCCTCGGTGCTACCGGCATCGTGAAGGTTGTCCGCCAGAAGGACGGCCCCATCGTTGGTGTTCACGCTATTGGTAAGCGCATGGGTGAGCAGATTGGTGAGGCTCAGATGTGGGTTGCTTGGGAAGCATTCCCCGAGGACGTCGCTAAGTTCATCCACGCACACCCGACTCAGAACGAGTCCCTGGGTGAGGCAGCAATGGTCCTGAACGGCACCCCGCTGCACAGCGCATAAATTTTGCTGACTGGCGTTAGCGCGTCAGCTTAGTATTGACGACCGTTGGTCGTTAGCGGTTGCGGGCGTATCCGCTGAACAACGCCCCCTATCCGGATGCGCGTCGACGTGCTTCGATGCATACGGCGCGCATCCGGGTCGCCGCTCACATTTTTCTAGTTCAAGCATTCACAAGGAGAACGGGAAAGATTATGTCCCACACCGTAGTACTGCCCGCACTGGGCGAGTCCGTGACCGAGGGTACCGTTACCCGCTGGCTCGTAGAGGTCGGCGACACCATTGAGGTTGACGCACCCCTGGTTGAGGTTTCCACTGACAAGGTTGATACCGAGGTTCCCTCCCCCGTAGCAGGCATTGTTGAACAGATTCTCGTCCCCGAGGATGAGGACGTCGAGGTTGGCGCTGCTCTGGCTATCATTGGCGACGGTTCCGGCGCTGCTGCACCGGCTGCTCCCGCAGCTGCTGCTCCCGCTCCGGCTGCTGAGGCTCCCGCAGCACCCGCTGCTGCACCGGCTGCTCCCGCAGCTGCTGCTGCAGGCACCGAGGTTCTGCTGCCCGCACTGGGCGAGTCCGTCACCGAGGGCACCGTTACCCGCTGGCTGAAGGAAGTTGGCGAGCAGGTTGAGGTTGACGAGCCCCTGGTTGAGGTTTCCACCGACAAGGTTGACACCGAGGTTCCCTCCCCCGTAGCAGGTACCCTGCTCGAGATTCGCATCCCCGAGGATGAGGACGCAGAGGTTGGCCAGGTTCTGGCTATCATCGGCGACGCTTCCGCTGCTGCTGCACCGGCTGCTCCCGCTGCACCCGCTCCGGTTGCTGAGGCTCCCGCAGCACCCGCTGCTGCTCCGGCCGCTCCTGCTGCTCCCGCTGCACCTGCCGCTCCGGCAGCTGCTGAGGGCGAAGCATACGTGACCCCGCTGGTCCGTAAGCTCGCTAAGGACAACGGCATCGATCTGTCCACCGTCAAGGGCACCGGTGTTGGTGGCCGCATCCGCAAGCAGGATGTTCAGGCTGCTATCGCTGCTAAGGGTTCCGCTGCTCCCGCCGCTGCTGCACCCGCTGCAGCTGCTGCTCCGGCTGCTGGTTCCGCAAAGGCACCGCACACCTTCGAGGTTTCCCCCAAGCGTGGCACCGTCGAGAAGACCGCACGTATCCGCCAGGTTATTGCAAAGCGTATGCGTGAGTCCCTGGACGTCTCCACTCAGCTGACCCAGGTCACCGAGGTTGACGTGACCCGCGTTGTTCAGCTGCGTGCAAAGGCTAAGGACGGCTTCGCTGCTCGTGAGGGCGCTAAGCTGACCTTCCTGCCCTTCTTCGTCCAGGCAACTGCTGAGGCTCTGCAGCAGCACCCCGCTCTGAACGCTTCCATGACTGAGGACTACAAGCAGATCACTTACCACGGCTCCGAGAACATCGCTATTGCTGTGGACACCCCCAAGGGTCTGCTGGTTCCGGTCATCAAGAATGCTTCTGACCTGGGCATTGCTGGCCTGGCAAAGGCTATTGGCGACCTGGGTGGCCGCGCACGTACCGGTGACATCTCCCCCGAGGAGCTGTCGGGTTCGACCTTCACCATCACCAACATTGGTTCCTTCGGTGCACTGTTCGACACCCCGATCATCAACCAGCCGAACGTTGCAATCCTCGGTACCGGTTCCATCGTGAAGCGCCCCATGGTTGTTAAGGATGTTGACGGTAACGACGTTATCGCTATCCGCTCCATGTGCTACCTGTCCCTCACCTACGACCACCGTGTGGTCGACGGTGCAGACGCAGGTCGCTTCCTCCACACCCTCAAGACCCGCCTGGAGGAGGCAAACTTCGAGTCTGAGCTCGGTCTCTAAGACCTGCAAAGACTCAAGGAAGTTTCCTTGTGGGGGTACCCTGATGGGTAGCCAAGCGTAACTTTCCGGGATTTGCCGGACAGCGAGCAAAAGGCGGCGGCTCCATCCATTTCGGTGGGTGGGGCCGCCGCTTTTGTTGTGTCCGCGGTTCTCGCAGTGTCAGTTACGCGGTGTCAGCTATGCTTGGATGGGTTCGGCACGGGCTATCTCCCAACCTTTCTCCCCGCGGTGCAGGTCGAAGATGACTTTCTGGCGAGTGACGCCGTTTTCTTCGCTGAGCTTACGGGCTTCTTGCTCAGTTTTATTGGCGCGGTAGCCGGATGCGGAGACCACCGCTATCACGCGGATATTCTCACTATCGCGGCAGAGTTCTTCGGCTGTATCTAGGGTGAGTTCTGCGCCGCCTCGCATGCGCCGTTCGTGGTTCCGCTGATCGATGAGGGCTCGTAGGATTTGTTCGCCCTTCGTTGTCTTGTCCTGTGCACTCTGATTCTGTGTTGCCATGCCGCCGGGTGCTTGCTCCCCCGCTGCGTTCATGGTTTGAGAGGATACGGGCTGTGCCGTTGCCGGGGCGTTCTGACCGTAGAGGGTGAACCCAAGAGGCAGCATAATAGCCCCCAGCGCGAGCACAGCGATGCCCAGCCACGCAGCCAGTCCCAATCGCTCGGTGGGGCGGGTGAACGCACCACGTAGCATCATCGGGCGGGATGCATCCGTCGCATTTGCTTTCTTTGGGGCGGGTGTAGTCTTTACAGGGTTCTTTGTAAGGCTAGCCCCGGAGCTCGTTGCAGAGCTCAATGGTTTAGAACCTGCGACAGCTGCGAGCCCCAGCTTCTTCACGCGAAGCAAAGGTTCCGACAGGTAGCGTTGCGCCTTCTGAGCCTTTGAGAGCTTTTGCACCGGCGCAGGCTCCACAGCTGCGGGAATTAGGGCGCGGGCTCTTTCTGAACAGCTCAGGTACACGTTGAGTGGACGAGGCGGCACCTCCTCCGCGAGGGCGACCACGGAGCTGAGCCCTGCGAGCGCCGCCTCCTGGTCGGGTGCGTCAAGCAGGTATTCGAGGGCTCTACCGAGGCGCTCAATCCACTCGCTGCTGGGTGCTCCTTCGGGTGCGGTGCCGGTGGCTCCCATCCGCAGTGACACCATGCGCAGTGAGAGGGGTATGCGGGCAGCGGAGGGTTCCGGTGTGTGTCCGCATGCGGCTTGCCAGAGCAGGGCTGCTGCGGTGCGGGCGTAGTTGCCCCGAGCGGCGGTGAGCTGTTCCATATCTTGAGGAGCCGCTGCACGATAGGCCGCATCAGGAAGCAGAAGTTTGGGCACTCCGGAGGCGCTCAGAGCAATATATTCGGCGCTGAGTTCGGCGCGCCCCTCCCCTACCTTTTTGAGGGTGCCGAGCGCCTGGTGCAGGGTTCGCGCCAGGGTCATGATCTCGGCGGGTGTCAGTGTGCGAGCGCGCAGGAGCTTGTCGAGGGTGCCCGCGTCGAGGGGTTCGTACCAGAGGCACAGTCGATCGGTGCTATCGGCGCGGTCACCAGTAACGGCGTGGAGCTTGGCGAGTCCGGGCGCATTACGTAGGGCGGCGGCTACCTGTGGGGTCTGGGCGTGCCCTTGAGCAGATGCATCCGTGTTTTCCTCGAATCCATACCCGTTGAGTGCCGGCCGTAGAGCGGGAGCGGACAGGGCTGGCTGAGGAATGGTGCGCAGGGTGTAGCGTCCGGAGTGCGCAGAGATTACGGAGGGCGCACTCTCGGTAGCTTCACCCCGGTACTCGACAATCTGCAGAGTGGGTAGAGCCGGGTTGGCGATGCTTTCCAGAACGTGTGCTTCTTTGCTTATCATACCATTATGTTATCAAAACATATCAAATAATATCTTTAATCAAGCTAAAATACTTCAAGCACTCCATAGAATCTTATAGGTGGATTCAGGTATTTATCTACCTCTTCAACCCTCCTGCCCCTAAGCACACCCTCATGTAACATTGCGAGGTGTTCGCTCATCACGTGATTCAGGGCGCCCTAATTTTCTTCCCTCCACTAGCAGTACTAAGGTAGAAAGTATGTCTGTGACGATTGAACGCGTGGGCTTCGCCCCGAACTATGTGAACTATGTTGAGTGCCTTGACGAGCAGTACCGCATCCACGATGAGGTGGCTAACCGCACCCGCCAGAATACGATTCTTCTACTTGAGCACGAGGCAGTGATTACCGCCGGTAAACGCACGGAAGACCACGAGTATCCCGCAGACAAGTCCACCCCCGTCGTCAAGATTGACCGCGGCGGCAAGCTGACCTGGCACGGCCCCGGCCAGCTGACCGGCTACCCGATTCTGCGTCTGCCCGAGCCCATTGACGTGGTGGCGTATGTGCGTATCATCGAGGAAATCATCATTAACGTCCTGGCTGGTCTGGGCATTAAGGGTGAGCGCGTTGAGGGCCGTAGCGGCGTGTGGATTCTGGGCGACGGCATCACCCAGGACAAGAAGATTGCGGCACTGGGCATGCGCGTTTCGCGTAACACCACCATGCACGGCTTCGCAATTAACTGCTGCAATGACACTGCACCTTTCCAGCAGTTCATTCCCTGCGGTATTAGCGATGCTGGTGTTACCACCATTTCGGAGCAGCTGGGCCGCACTGTCACCCCCGCCGATATTTTGGTGCCGCTGGAGGCGGAGCTTCTGAAGTATCAGAACCGCTTGGCGGAGTCCTTCGAACCCGTGGCGGCGCAGGACTAAACACAGGGTTAGACGCAGCCAATAAGCATCGAACGGGCCATACACGTAACGCGTCCGGCTTTGTTCGTCATATACGACAATCAGTTTCACCTATGCCCAAGCGGGCGTAAAATAAAAGGTGGCCCACCTGCACAGAGGGCACACCGAGACCAAGGAGAAGACTTTTGAGCACCGCACCTGAAGGACGCAAGCTACTGCGTGTGGAAGCCCGCAACGCTGAGGTTCCCATTGAGAAGAAGCCTCACTGGATTAAGACCAAGGCTATTGTTGGCCCCGAATACAACGAGATGCGCGAGCTGGCTCGCGGTCAGGGTCTGCACACCGTGTGTGAAGAGGCTGGTTGCCCCAATATTTACGAATGCTGGGAAGACCGTGAGGCAACCTACCTGATTGGTGGCTCCGAGTGCACCCGTCGTTGCGACTTCTGCAATATTGCGACCGGCAAGCCCGTCGCTGTTGACTACGCTGAGCCGTTCAAGGTTGCTAAGAACGTGAAGGTCATGGGTCTGCGTTACGCAACCGTGACCGGTGTTGCTCGTGACGACCTAGAAGACGGCGGCGCGTGGCTGTACGCAGAGACCACCCGCCAGATTCACAAGATGTGCCCGAACACCGGCGTTGAGATGCTCGTCCCTGACTTCAAGGGTGTTCCCGAGCATGTTCAGAAGGTGATTGACGCTAAGCCTGAGGTATTCGCGCACAACCTGGAGACCGTCCCCCGCATCTTCCGTCAGATTCGCCCAGCGTTCCGTTACGAGCGTTCCCTGGATGTTATTACTCAGGCGAAGGAAGGCGGCATGGTCACCAAGTCCAACCTAATTCTGGGTATGGGCGAGACCGACGACGAGATTTACGAGGCGCTGTGCGATCTGCACGATGCTGGCTGTGACATCATTACCCTCACCCAGTACCTGCGCCCCGGTCCGCTCTTCCACCCGATTGAGCGTTGGGTGAAGCCACAGCAGTTCGTGGACTTCGCGAACATGGCTGAGGAGATTGGTTTTGCTGGCGTTATGGCGGGCCCGATGGTTCGTTCTTCGTACCGTGCAGGTCGCCTGTGGGCTCGTGCAATGCGTAAGAACGGCTACCCGATCCCCGAGAACCTTGCCCACATTGAGAGTGAGGGCGCAGCCCTGCAGGAAGCCTCCTCCCTGGTGGCTGCAGGCTACTAAGCCTTTTCAGAATCTTTCTGAGAGCGTTGAGGCTCCTCGAACCCGATGTTCGTTCGGTGTTCAAGGAGCCTCCCTTTATGCCCCGTACCTTGTGTGGGTACGGTAAACTAGAAAAATTGCAGGCTACACTGCATCGTTACGTCACTATGGTTCCGTGAGCGTTTGAGGCGCTTCTCGGGGCCGCGGAAGAACCAGCCGAGGAAGAATCGTGGCAGATAAGCGCGAAGAGAAGAAAAAGAAGAAGGAACGCACTCCGGGCACTTTCGCCCAGATGAAGCAGGTCTACCAGATGACCAAGAAATCCGACCCGAATATCGGTTGGATTCTGACTCTGTCGGCTTTGGGTACCCTTTTGGTTTTCCTCCTCATCGGTATTGCCCTGAATAACTGGATTACTTTCCTGATTCTGGGTCTGGGCGTTGCCGCTATCGTGGCGATGCTTCTGCTGGGTCGGCGCGCGCAGACTGCAGCTTTTGCTCAGATTGAGAACCAGCCCGGTCGTAGTGGTGCGGCGATGAACTCGGTGCGCCGCGGCTGGATTGTTGAGGAGCAGCCCGTTGCTGCGAACCGCAACCAGGATCTAGTGTTCCGTGCGCTGGGCCGTCCCGGTATTGTGCTGGTGACCGAGGGTCCTCACAGCCGTGTGAGTTCCCTGGTTAACACCGAGAAAAAGCACCTGAACCGTGTAGCTCCCGGCGTTCCGGTTCACGTGATTGAGACTGGTCACGAAGAAGGTCAGGTTGAGCTCAAGGACGTTGTGAAGACTATGAACAAGCTTCCGAAGGCGCTGACTCAGCAGGAGATGCAGGTTATTTCGGGTCGTCTGAGCACTCTGAACACGATGCGTAACCCGATGAATGGACTGCCTAAGGGCGTTGACCCGATGCGTGCTCGTCCTGACCGTCGTGCAATGCGCGGCCGCTAATTGAGGATTTTATGTAAGTGTGAAGGCTCTGGTTTTTCCTTTCGGGGAAACTCCGGAGCCTTTTACCATGTCCAGTGATTGTTCTCGCAATCAGGGTGTCTATCTGGTGCCTTGCACTGTGGGTTTGCCTTTGACGCAACAGCTTTCCAAGATTTGTAACATTACCGAAACACGATAGTCACGCATACGCAAAAAATAACCACTATCCTGGATATGTCACAGGGTTTTGCCCGCGACCAACACTAACATCAAAGATTGACGCGTTACTCGGGAGATACCCTCCCCTACGTTCAATCGCACAAGGAGCAGTCCTCATGTTTACCAGCCCCCAGGAAGTTCTCGACTTTATCAAGAACGAAGAAGTAGTCTTCGTTGATATCCGATTCACCGACATGCCCGGCGTGCAGCAGCATTTCAACTTGCCCGCTAAGGCAATTGATGACGATTTCTTCATCAACGGCCAGCTTTTTGATGGCTCCTCTATCCGCGGCTTCCAGGGCATTGCAGAGTCTGACATGCAGCTGATCCCCGATGTTCAGTCTGCGTACGTTGACCCCTTCCGCATTGAGAAGACCCTGGTCATCATCTGCTCCATCGTGAACCCCCGCACCGGCGAGCCCTACCACCGTGACCCCCGCGGCGTTGCTGAGCGCGCTGAGGCTTACCTGCAGTCCACCGGCATTGCAGATACCGCGTTCTTCGCATCCGAGGCTGAATTCTTTGTCTTCGAGGATGTCCGCTACCAGGTTGAGCCGAATTCTGTGTTCTACAAGATTGATTCCGACGAGGCTCCCTGGAACACCGGCCGCAAGGAAGAGGGCGGCAACCTGGGCAACAAGACCCCCGTCAAGGGCGGCTACTTCCCCGTCTCCCCTGTCGACAAGCAGGCTGACCTGCGTGACGCAATGTGCGTAGCAATGGACGAGGTTGGTCTTGAGGTTGAGCGTAGCCACCACGAGGTGGGCGCAGCCGGCCAGGCAGAAATCAATTACAAGTTCGATACCCTCACCAAGGCAGCTGACGATTTGCTGAAGTTCAAGTACGTCATCAAGGGCACCGCAGACGCATGGGGCAAGTCCGTAACCTTCATGCCTAAGCCCGTCTTCGGCGACAATGGCTCCGGTATGCACTGCCATCAGTCGCTGTGGCAGGACGGTGAGCCTCTCTTCTACGATGAGCGCGGCTACGCTAACCTCTCTGACACTGCACGCTGGTACATTGGCGGTCTGATTGAGCACTCCTCCGCTGTGCTGGCATTCACTAACCCGACCGTGAACTCGTACAAGCGTCTGGTTCCCGGCTACGAGGCTCCCATCAACATGGTGTACTCGCAGGGTAACCGTTCTGCCGGTATCCGCATCCCGATTACCGGTACCAACCCGAAGGCTAAGCGTCTGGAGTTCCGTGCACCGGACCCCTCCGCTAACCCCTACTTCGCGTTCGCTGCTCAGCTGATGGCTGGTCTGGACGGTATCCGTAACCGCATTGAGCCGCCGGCACCGATCGATAAGGACCTGTACGAGCTGCCCGCTGAAGAGGCTAAGGACATCAAGAAGGCTCCGGCTAACCTGGAGGAGGCACTGTCTGCTCTGGAGGCTGACCACGACTTCCTGCTCGAGGGCGGTGTCTTCACCGAGGACCTGATTCAGGCGTGGATTGACTACAAGCGTAAGAACGAGCTGGAGCCGCTCTCGCTGATTCCGCACCCGCTTGAGTACCAGCTGTACTACGGCGTCTAATTCCAGGCTTCTAGATTTGAGCTCTGAGCCCGGCCCCGCATAGGGCTACGTTCCGAATAGTATGCAATGGCCTATATGTTCCCTTGGGGGAGCATATAGGCCATTGTTGTGTGTTCTGATGGGTATCTGCAGGGATTCTGTGGAGTGCAGGCTCACCGAACCATTTTGGTGACGGTTCGTGTCTAATATTTATCTTCCTCGATGAGCTTCGTGTGTCTTAGTTGCGCTTGGAGTCGCTCTAAGGGCTAAGCTGTTGATGCTGGCGGTCCCTCCCTTTTTTGTTCTGCAACCGGAGGAAACATCAGTCTTTTTATGCCGTCAGCTCCCACCTAATAAATATTGGCAGAGGTGGGCAGGACAGAGGTCGGTATCGAGCATGTGGAGATGCTGTTGAAGCTCTAAAATCTCATAGCGGACGCAAAGAGCATGAGAGCATACTATAAGATACTATCTTTGCAGGTCCCGGAATTTTTCGCAGACAGGCGTACAATGAAAGTGCAAGCGTCCGGCCGGTGGCACCTCCGAATTCCGCGAGAAGCGACATCACATGGCCGTGTTCTCTCGACTAGGTATCCGGGTTTTTCATACACCGAAGCTAGTATCGCCGATGACCGACCGACCCGTCTGACGCTACTTCCAATGTCAACAAGGAGAATTCTCATGGCTTACCAGCCGACCATCCTAAACGGTGAAACTGTCTTCCGTAACGAAGTTTTTCAGACCGGTCTTATGTCCCAGCTGCTGGACGGTATTTATGACGGTGAGATGACCATCGGTGAACTCCTGAGCCACGGCAGCTTCGGTGTAGGTACCTTCAACGGTCTCGACGGAGAAATGGTCGTCCTCGACGGCGTCTGCTACCAGGTGCGTCACGATGGTTCCGTATCTATGCCGGATCTGACTCAGCAGACCCCCTACGCCGTGGTCACTAATTTTGTGCCCATGATTAAGCGTGAGCTACCGCAGAACCTGCTCCGTAAGTCTGCCTCGCAGATTCTGGATGACTTCACCGTCTCCAAGAACTACATGTACGCCATCAAGATTTACGGCGAGTTCGAATGGGTCCGCACCCGCACCGTGAAGAAGCAGGAAAAGCCCTACCCGAAGATGGTAGCCGCAACCGAAAATGAAGACATCGTCCAGTTTGACAACGTGACCGGTACGATTGTTGGTTTCCGTACACCCATCTACGAGCAGGGTATTTCGGTGCCGGGCTGCCACGCTCACTTCATCGACGACGAGCGCACCCGCGGCGGCCACGTGGTCGACTTCAAGCTGCGCTCCGCAAAGGTCGAGATTTGCCCCGGTACCGGTCTGCAGCTGCACCTGCCGCTGACCTCTGAGTTCTCCTCCGCTAATCTCTCCCCTGAGGATTTGGCAGAGCAGATTTCTAAGGCTGAAAAGCACTAAGCTCCCCCCCCCGGATATAGCAACGAAGGGGCTGCCCTCTACAAATCTGTAGAGGACAGCCCCTTCGTGTTTATACGCACTGTAAACGGCGCTTACGCCTCGGGCACAAACTCACCGTAACCGCGCTCGCGCAGGGCGGCACGCACCTTCTCGGCGGCCGCATCCAGCTCTTCAGTGGTTGCGTCCTTCTTTGCATTAGCCGGATCGTAATCAGCCATGCCGTCAGCTGGGAACAGGTGGATGTGGGTATGCGGCACGTCGAAGCCCGCAATCATCAGAGCCACACGGTCCTTATCAAACGCCTGATCCAGGGCACCAGAAATCTTGTGCGCTACAGCAAACAGGTGCGCTGCCAGTTCAGCCGGCAGATCGGGCCAACGGTCAATCTCAGCGCGGGGAACGAGCAGTAGGTGACCTTCCGACAGAGGCATGATATCCATGAACGCCACGCACTGGTCATCCTTCCAGACGAAACGACCCGGGATTTCGCCATCAATAATCTTAGTAAAAATCGTGCTCACGATACTCTCCTTCATGCGCCGTCATCAGCGCGTTTGAATCTCAAAATTCAGACTCTATGCCTGAACCTCAATACTCTCACCGGGGTTTAGATGCTTCAGCTCAGTACCGTACTTCGCACCGAAATTCGCCACCAGGCCCTCAATAATGCCGGTACCGTTCTGGTTAATCATGCCGTTGTGAATCGGAACCACACGCTGCGCGCCGGTCGCAATCACAAAATCGATGACTTCCTGAACCTTCGACCAGGGGGCATGAATCGGCACCAGGACGGTATTTGCACGCACCCGGTGAGGAACCACCAGTGAATCACCTGGGTGGTACACGGCACCGTTAATCAGGTAACCAACATTGGCGATCATCTGAATCAGCGGGTGAATCAGGGCGTGCTGACCGCCGTAGGTCTTCACCTCAAAACCGGGGATGCTGAACTCAGAATCAGAGGAAACAACGGTAACCTCGGCAGCAGGCACAGCCTCCTTAATAACCTGGGCGACAGCCTCGGGAGCCCAAATCTTCAACGGGTTCTGCGATTCGGCGCGCTGAGCAATCAGCGGCAGCACCGACGGTTCATCAAAATGGTCCGGATGCGCGTGGGTCACGAACAGGTAATCCGCGCCTTCCAGCACGGTGACATGTTCGCCTTCAACAGCAAAGTTACCGGGGTCAAGAACGAGGGTGTGCCCCTCATTCTCAAGGCGGATACATGAGTGGGTGTACTTCGTCATTTTCATAGTTTTAGTCTACCGTTAACCCTCATTCATGCCTGTTGGTGACTTCACCTTTTGGAATAAAGCGCAAATCACCCACCTTTTGAACGCCTCTAGTGTAAAGTCGTAAGACAAGATCGACCACACAATGGGGCGGAGGTCCGCCCCGAAAGGTTCAGCAATGGACACTCATATTCCCGTACGGAGAATTACGAAGCCCGCCGAAGCCCGAAATACCCGCCAGCGTCGCATCATCAAAGCGACCATGGAAGAGCTCGGCGATTTCATCTCAGCACAGGATCTGCACCTGATGCTCGCGAACCGCAAGGAACAGGTCTCTCTCGCAACCACCTACCGTGTACTGCAGTCGCTAGCTAACGCCGGCGAGATCGACTCGGTCAAGGGCATTGAAGGTGAGACCCTGTACCGCCACTGCCAGGTGAAAGATCACCACCACCACCTGCTCTGCCGCCGATGCGGCACCGCCATTGAGCTGGAAGCACCCGCCCTCGAGGACTGGGCGCTGGCGATGGGCAAGCAATACGGCTTCTCGGAGCTGGAGCATGTGGTAGAAGTGACCGGCTACTGCCCGGACTGCACTTTAGCACGTCGCCAGGAAGAATCGCAGGGCGGCGCTGCACGCTAATGTTGCAGGCTAAGCCGCAACCTCTAAGCCCCTCATTCTGAGGAGCTATCCCCATCCAGGGAAAACCTTCTCAACGAAGGAAACGGCGCCTTCAAAGATCTTTGACGCCGCGACAGCACGACACACAGGGCATCTGTACAAGACAACACCACACATACTAAGCCCCC